>NZ_AP025511.1:1201175-1501469 GCF_024347635.1 Vibrio tasmaniensis | reverse complement strand
CTAAGGTTCAACAGAATCTAGGCATTAAGAGTGCAGCGGCTTTCGACCTTAATGCGGCATGTACTGGCTTCATTTACGGTGTTGAAACGGCGACTCGACTGATTCAAGCGGGTAACTACCGCAACGCTATCGTTGTGGGCGCAGAACGCTTGTCATTCTTCATTGATTGGACCAAGCGTGATACCGCGGTTCTTTTCGGTGATGGCGCTGGCGCTGTGGTTCTATCTCGCACCGAGGAACAAGTTGGCTTACAAGAAGCTCAGATCGGTTGTGACGCCGAAGGCCGCGATATTCTAGCGGTACCAAAATTCGGTACATCTATGGATCGCTTTGCTGCTGACAACGGTTATTGGGACTTTGACTTCGTTGGTAAAGAGATCTTCAAACGTGCAGTGAAAGGCATGGGCGCAGCGGCGCACACAGTCTTGAGCCGCACTGGTATCTCAACCGACAATATTGACGTTGTGATTCCGCACCAAGCGAACATCCGAATCATTCAAACTCTTTGTGATATGGCGGGTATCGATCGCGATAAAGCGTTTGTTAACATCCAAAATTACGGCAACACATCCGCAGCGACTGTACCAATCGCATTGTGTGAATCGCTAGAGCAAGGTTTCGTTAAGCCTAACGACAATATTCTTGTTGCAGCGTTTGGTGCGGGTTTAACGTGGGGTGCTGGCCATATTAAATGGGGTAGCCGTGTTAAGCCGCTAGGTCAATCAGATGCTAAGCTTCCAGAAGCGGATCAGTCTGCTTTAGAGCTTTTAGAAAGAGCCATTTTACACTGTAAAACACACCCGAATTCAGCGAGCGAATAACGCTGATGGGTACAGTCGCCAAAGTACGTCTTATGACGAAAGCCGACCTTAATGAGGCGGCTTTAGTTCACCAAGCTACATTTGTTCGGCAACAGCACTCTAAAGTTTGGTTACAATGTAACTTAAACGCTTCACCACGCTTTCTTAACTTTGTTGCTGAAAGCGATGGCGAGATTGTCGGCTACATTATTTGGGTTCAGAAAAGCGGGTTTAGACCTGAAGCTGTTTTAGAACTAGAGCAACTTGCCGTGTTACCAAGCGCGCAGGGGCAAGGATTGGGTAAAACGCTGATTCTAGATTCCCTGCCGCAGGTAAAACAGCATTTGGCGGATCAAGGCTCGATGCTCAAACACGTGCTAGTGACCACCAGAGCAGACAACTTTGCACAAAAGCTTTATCAATCTACGTTGGGTGCAGAAGTCGAAACCACGATTTCAAACCTGTACTCTGCGGATGAAGTGCTTATGATAGCTCGCAATGTGGGTGAACGAATCTGATCACTGAGTTCTTAGAACCAATTATAATCACCGGTATAAATCGATTTATGTTTAATTAGGGACTTCTACAGTCCCTTTTGTTATTTCTTAGGAAGTGTTTTGAAGAAAGTTTTAGCAATTGGCTACGTTTGGCCAGAACCGAATTCATCGGCGGCGGGCAGCCATATGATGTCTCTTTTACGCCTGTTCAAGAGACAAGGTTGGTCAGTTGAATTTGCAACGCCAGCTCAAGAAACCGAGCACATGATCGATCTCTCTGAAGAGGGCATCACGAGCCAATCTATACAGTTAAACTGCGATAGTTTTGATCAGTACATCGAAGAGCTGCAACCCGATGTCGTGATGTTTGACCGTTTCATGATGGAAGAGCAGTTTGGTTGGCGCGTGGAAAAAGTATGCCCGAATGCCTTTAAGTTACTGGATACCGAAGACTTACAGTTCCTACGTAACGCGCGCCATGAAGCAGTTAAGAAAGAGACTGAACTGACCAAAGCACACTTGTACAGTGACTTAGCCAAACGTGAAATTGCCGCGATTCTACGCTGTGATCTTTCGTTGATCATTTCTAGTCATGAGATGGATCTTCTTCAATCTGAGTTTAATATCGATCCAAAACTGCTTCATCACTTGCCATTCATGGTTGATCTCAACACTCTACCTGAAAGCACGAAAAGCTTTGAAGAACGTAAGCATTTCATGACGATAGGTAACTTTAGACACGCACCGAACTGGGATGCAGTGCTTCAGTTACAGAAGATTTGGCCGAAGATTCGTAAACAGTTACCTGAATCTGAGCTTCATATTTATGGATCGTATCCGCCACCGAAAGCGACAGCTTTGCATAACCCCAAAACTGGTTTCCATATCAAAGGTTGGGCTAAAGACGCTCAAGAAGTGATGGAACAGGCACGTGTGTGTGTTGCTCCTCTACGATTTGGCGCGGGAATTAAAGGCAAGTTGCTTGATGCAATGAAGCTTCAAACTCCAAACGTGACCAGTGACATTGGTAGTGAAGGCATGTTGCCGCAAGGTGAGTTGCAATGGCCGGGCGCGGTTGCCGATGATATCGACGAGTTTGTTGAAGCTGCGGTTGCTCTCTATAAAGATGAAGAGAAGTGGCTTAAGGCACAAAGCCAATGTCATTCAATCCTTGAAGCGCACTACGAGCAGAATAAACTGGGCGACACATTGATTGAGCGATTGATTGCATTAGAGTCGGATCTTGAATCTCATCGGCTGGATAACTTCTTTGGTTCGATGTTCAAACACCACAGCATGGCTAGCACCAAGTACATGTCGCAGTGGATAGCTGAAAAGAACAAGATCAGATAGCTCCACTTTGATTGAGAGGACAGAATAGATCTTAAGCCCTTAGGTTAACGCCTAAGGGCTTTTTCATGTGGGAAGCTTTTTAATTCCAGATTTACAAACAGAAACATAGCGTCATTACATTAGCATTGACTAATTTATATTTATTAGTAAACTCTAATTTAAATTAAGAGTGATGAGTTAATCGACGTTATGGGAGAGGTCAGTGATGAGTTTAATACCTTGGGATGCGTTTTTTGGTGGCATGCTGCTAGGCGCGTCGGCAATTGTTTTGATGTTGGGAATCGGACGAGTAGCAGGTATTAGTGGAATCGTTAGCCGCTTATTACCGTCTACAAAGAATAAAAGATTAGAATCAGGATCTGAATCCAGCTCGGAAACTAGCATTGAGAAAACCGAGAAACATTGGCGACTTGCCTTTGTTGTCGGAATGGTTGTGAGCGGTTGGTTATTGATTCCGACTGGCTATCAACTTCCTCGGTTAGAAGAGATCAACGTAGTCGTGGTTATCGTTGCTGGCCTTTTGGTGGGATTCGGCACTAAGGTTGCGAATGGCTGTACTAGCGGCCATGGCATTGTCGGAATGGCTCGTTTATCTAAACGCTCTATTGTTGCGACCTGTGTATTTATGGGCGTGGCAATCGTAACTGTGTTTATAAAAAACCTGATTGGTTTGGGGGCGTAATGAAAAGCTTTTCATTTACTATCGTTATTGGTTTGGTCGCAGGTATTCTTTTCGGCTCAGGCATGATCATTTCAGGCATGGTTGATCCTAACAAAGTACTTGGATTTTTAGATATTACGGGTGATTGGGACATCAGCTTGGCATTCGTCATGGGTGGCGCTTTGTTGGTCTTCGCTCCGTTTTATCATTTGGTTATTAAAAAGCGCGCTCAAGCCATCAATGGCGAACCTCTAGATAGCAGTAATAACCCACTAATAGATAGAAAGCTAATCTTAGGTTCAACCGCCTTTGGTTTAGGCTGGGGGATTGCAGGCTTTTGCCCAGGCCCTGCAGTAACCAGCCTTAGTGGGGGTAGCCCAACGGTATGGCTGTTCGTCTTAAGCATGCTGATGGGAATGTGGCTGGCGGGTCGTACGAACAAAACCTGTTAGTAGCAAGCTTATAGCTAATTATATTGGCTTTGACGTTATTCGTTCTGAACTGACCAAGCATAGAGGTTGACTCGCTTTTAGCAAAAAAGCCAGTCAGCCTCTTTCTATATCTACCGTTAGCTATGATCTGCCGTTATCTAAAATCTACTATTTAATAGTCGTTGAAACTGGGCAATGGTCGCTAAGTTTGTAATCAAGCACATCTTGCGTTTCAAAGACCTTCTGTTTAGTAGGAGAGGCATCTAAGGATTTGCTCACTACAATATGATCAATCACAGAACGGAACTGGTGTGTGCGATGGTTATTGCGTTTAGAGCGTACCTTACAATCTGCTCGAGTTTTTCTTGTCGCCAACTGAGCATCGGCATTTTGAGTTAAGTCTTTCCACATCCAATCTCTTGAGTAAGAAAGGTTATGGTTGAAATCGCCTAATATTGCGTAATCCTGACCTTGGCGTTCTCTTTGCTGTATCCACTTATTAAGTTGTTGCGCTTGGTCTTTGAGCCTTGAACAGTCACGGTTCGACTTATAAGCGCCGCTGCAACCTGCCTTTAAATGCACAGACAGCATGTGAATTGGTTTTGTATCCGTTTCCACAACCATATAACTGGCAAACCTAAGCTTGCTGTTAGCGCTCGATTCGAGAGGAAAGTCAGCGTAGTCGGTGAGTATGATTCCTTTACGAACCGCGAAGCCCGTATATTGGTTCACTTCTTTGAATTGTCGGTTACTGTTTTTCGGCAATGAACGATCAGACATCAAGATTTCATATTGATCACCAGCGATGCGTTGAATGGCATTGACGTCATCGACTTCTTGAAAAGCAACCACATCCGCATCCAAGGATTGGAAATACTGTTCGAGTTTATCGAAATCCACTTGATCACGTTGGGCAGAAAACTTATTCACAGCCACATTGGTTGATAACCATTCGATATTCCAACTGGATATGGTCAAAGGTTCAGCAAATGCGTGGCTACTGAGTAAGCAAGTTAGCATTACCCACTTTTGAAGTCGTTTCATTCCAAATATCCCTAATTTTGTCGTCCAATATAGTTGAGCCGTTATCCTACAACACTTACCAAAAATTCAACTCTTTTTAGCAGTTTTTTTATTGTTACATTGTTTCTTTTCGACTTGAGAACTCACGTAATAATATTGGATTTATCTTGTTCAGCGTGCGCGTTTTATTGATCCAAATCAATACTCAAAGTTGGTGGTTCTCGTTAAATACGCCACAATATCTAGTGTTAGTTAAACGATAAATCGCTCTATATAGTGTGTTTGTGGATAAGTCTGTGAATACCTCAAGAGTAAGGAGAAGTGGTGAAATCAATCGTAATCAAGCGTGATGGCTCAAGAGCTCCATTCAGTAGAGATCGCATCCAAGCTGCAGTGGAAGCAGCATCAGACAAAGCCGATAAGGAAATTGCTATTTATGCTCTGAATGTGGCATTAGCAGTTGAGTTGAAGCTCGAAGACTACGATGAAGTTCATATCTCTGAAATTCAAACCATGGTCGAGAACGAGCTAATGCAGGGACCTTATAAGTCTCTGGCTCGTGCCTACATTGAATATCGTCATGACCGCGACATCGCACGTGAAAAGCAAAGCGCTTTAACTCGCGAGATCGAAGGTTTGATCGAAGAAAGCAATGTTGATCTGATCAATGAGAATGCCAACAAAGATGGCAAAGTAATCCCAACTCAGCGTGATTTGCTCGCGGGTATCGTGGCTAAACACTATGCGAAAACTCACATTTTGCCGCGTGACATCGTACAAGCTCATGAGTGTGGTGACATTCACTACCACGATTTAGACTACGCACCGTTCTTCCCAATGTTTAACTGTATGCTTATCGATCTGAAAGGCATGTTAACGCATGGCTTCAAGATGGGTAACGCGGAAATCGACACGCCTAAGTCTATTTCTACGGCAACAGCGGTAACAGCGCAGATCATCGCGCAAGTGGCGAGCCACATCTACGGCGGTACTACGATTAACCGTATCGATGAGGTTTTAGAGCCTTACGTAATGGCGAGCTACGAGAAGCATTTATCGTTAGCGAAAGAATGGGACATTCATAGCCCAGAAGCTTTTGCTATCTCTCGTACTGAGAAAGAGTGTTACGACGCGTTCCAGTCATTGGAATACGAAGTAAACACGCTACACACCGCTAATGGTCAAACACCATTCGTTACGTTTGGTTTTGGTTTAGGCGAAAGCTGGGGTTCAAAACTTATCCAGCAATCTATCTTGAAAAACCGCATTGCAGGTTTGGGTAAGAACCGTAAAACAGCGGTATTCCCTAAACTGGTATTTGCAATCAAAGATGGTTTGAACCACCAGAAGCAAGATCCAAACTACGACATCAAGCAATTAGCACTTGAGTGTGCGTCTAAGCGTATGTACCCAGACATTCTTAACTACGACAAAGTAGTAGAAGTGACAGGGTCATTTAAAACGCCTATGGGTTGCCGTAGCTTCTTGAATACTTACGAAGAAAACGGTGAGTTGATTCATGAAGGACGTAACAACTTAGGTGTAGTTAGCTTGAACTTGCCACGTATCGCGATTAACGCGAAGCAAGATATGGCTAAGTTCTACGAGCTGCTTGATGAAAAACTGAAGCTGGCTCGTCGTGCTTTAGAAACTCGTATCTCTCGTCTAGAAAACGTGAAAGCGCGTGTTGCTCCAATCCTATACATGGAAGGTGCGTGTGGCGTTCGTTTAAAAGCTGACGACTCTATTGCCGATATCTTCAAGAACGGCCGTGCTTCTGTTTCTCTTGGTTACATTGGTATCCACGAAGCGATGACAGCACTTTACGGCACTGACGTTCACCTGTACGACGACGGCGAAATGCGTGCTAAAGCACTTGAGCTGGTGGAGTACATGAAGCGTGAAGTAGAATCTTGGACGAAAGAGACAGGTTACGCGTTCAGCCTATACGGCACACCAAGTGAAAACCTATGTAGCCGTTTCTGCAGCATCGATACCAAAGAGTTTGGTGTGATTGATGGCGTAACAGACCGTGGTTACTACACCAACAGCTTCCACTTAGATGTGCAGAAGAAAGTGAACCCATACGACAAGATCGATTTCGAGATGCCTTATCCAGAAATTTCTAGCGGTGGTTTTATTTGTTACGGCGAATTCCCTAACATGCAGAAGAACATCGAAGCACTAGAAAACGTATGGGATTACAGCTACACACGTGTTCCTTACTACGGCACCAACACGCCGATTGATGAGTGTTACGAGTGTGGTTACAACGGTGAGTTTGATTGTACAAGTAAGGGCTTTACATGTCCTAAGTGTGGCAACCACGACTCAACTAAAGTATCGGTAACACGCCGTGTTTGTGGTTACCTTGGTAGCCCAGATGCACGTCCATTTAACTTCGGTAAACAAGAAGAAGTTAAACGCCGCGTGAAGCACCTTTGATCTAACCAAGGATCCTATTTAAGGTCTGCGATCTTTAGCTCGATCACTTAGAAGAGCTACGTTTCAAGAAATAAGATTGGTATCGGCTTCATGTCGGTACCAATTCTTTTGTTTCAGTTCTTACAGCATTTCGCTTCAAACTATTAAGCAATAACGAGTTTTCAATACTGCCTTATGAATTATCATCAATATCACCCAATCGACGTTGTAAACGGCCCAGGAACACGCTGCACTTTGTTTGTGTCGGGTTGTGTACACCAATGTCGTGGGTGCTATAACCAGTCGACGCAAAGGTTGGACTCTGGGCATTTGTTTACTCAAGAACTGCAAGACCAAATTATCGCTGATCTCAATGATCCGCGAATAAAGCGTCGTGGTTTATCACTTTCTGGCGGTGACCCAATGCATCCGGCAAACGTGTCTGAAGTGCTTAAGTTGGTTCAACGTGTAAAAGCGGAATGCGAAGGCAAAGACATCTGGATGTGGACAGGTTACGAACTTGATGAGCTTGATGAAAAGCAGAAGCAAGTATTGAAATATGTTGATACTTTGATTGATGGTCGCTTTGAGCAAGATAAAGCGGATCCAATGTTAGATTGGCGTGGCAGTTCAAACCAAATCATTCATCGATTTACTGACATATAACTGTTGTCGTGACTTAGCACATCCGTAAAGCGAAAAAGGGCGTCATGGTTAGCGCAATGCAACCAATCGGCCCTTGGGTGTGAGTTCTTTTCGTTTATTAGCTCAAACTATTATTCAAGCAGTGAGCTGGTCAGGTTCTTCTATTAGGTTGTTAATCCATTTCTTAGAGTGAATACGTTGGCTAGTTAAAATTATCTTGGCCAGTTCTTCTAACAGCACAATCATTAATACCCATTCTAAAGACCAACCCAACACTAAAGCGGTAAAATAGGCGAGGGGAATACCAATGGCCCACTGGCCGAATATGTCGATGAAGATGCTGTAGTTAATGTCGCCACCACTTTTTAAAACACCGCCAATGCCAACCATGTTGAATACTCTCAATATCATCCCAGCCGCCATGACCAAGGCAACGTTGACCGCTGTATCTTTGAGTTCCAGATGCGTAAAACCGATAAGCTGAACAATGGCTGGTTTGGCGATAAAACAGAGTAACGCGAGTAAAGCAGCAAGCGCACAACTGACGAACACATAGCCCCAAGCAGTATTTTCAACGCGTTGGTAGTTTTTCGCCCCAATCTCATTGCCCAAAATGATCGAAGCGGCGACCGCAAAGCCTAAGAACGCGGAGATTAAGATGCTTTCGACAGGCGATAACAGCGAAATGATCGCAAGCTCTCCAACACCCATTTGCCCAACGATTACGTTATAAATAAGAATCCCGCCAACCCATGCTGTGTCATGAACCAACATAGGTATCGCTATCGTGAAGTACTTCTTTCTATGCTTCGGTAATATCGCATTCCGCCAATTGCTTAATGTCGGAAATAGATGCGCATAATGTTTTCTCGCCATCACAAGCAATGCAACCGTCTGAAAGAATCGAGACACCGTGGTGCCAATTGCCGCACCAACTACGCCCAGTTCTGGAAATCCAAACAAACCAAAGATCAGCAATGCGTTGAGAATCGCATTAACGATGATTGCCCAGATGCTGATCTTGGTGGGTAGCTTGGCTTCGCCGACCGATCGCAGTGCGCTTTCTAGGGGCACTACGATCGCGGTACCAAAAAGGCTGGCTCCTGTTATCCAAAGGTAATCCGTTGCCAAGCGGACGTAATCAGGGTCTGAGGCCACCACAGACACCACTGATTCAGGAACCAATGTATAGATGAACACAAAGGGAATGATGGCAAAGATCGACAGTGCCCATGATTGCGCTAGTGTACGTCGAATTCCGTTGAAATCACCTGCGCCAAAATATTGCGAAGCTAGCACGCTCACTGCTCCGCTAATCCCCGACACCATGATCAAGTTGAAGAAGAAGATACGGTTGCCAACACCAACAGCGGCGGTTGCAGAATCACCAAGCTGATTGACCATAAAAATATCGACCACGCCAAGCAATGAAAACAACATGGTTTGCAGTGAGACAGGTAAACCGATGTGTAATAGTTTTTGCCAAAATTCTTTGTCTAAATGACGATATGTCGAGAGCATCGCATTTCCCCTCTAGTGAATATGCGAGAAGTTTATCGGCATTTGTTTTGCCTGTATTGTTCCTGTTCATCACAAACTTTTGCCAAACTATCCAGTTTGGTGGTTTGCAAATTTATACGAGCTAGCAATGGAATGAATGAGAAACAAGAACGGTATGAGATTTCAGACAAGACGCATCAAGAGTTTGTCGATCAAAGCCATGTCTTAGCATTTGAAGAGCTCGGCATCGTCCAGTGTGGGACGGCATCATGTCGAGATTTCTTTTCTGTCTATCGCAAGAACCAACAGAAACACATGCTGCTGTATACCGTGAGAGGCAAGGGTTGGCTCGAAAGCACAGGATGTCGCTATATTCTGGAACCGGGCTCGTGCATTACCGTTCCAGCAGGTATCGAGAATGGCTTTGGTATTGAAGAAGAAACATGGCAGATAGCGTGGATCTTTCTCTCTCCCGATAAACAATGGGAAAATGTCGTCAGTGAGGAAGTGAGTTATACGCTGTCTCCGGCAGCAGAAGTCGTCTCGTCGTGCATTCACACTCTGTTGAGAAGCATTGCTTTACCCATCGATTTGGGTGGAGCGATTGCCATACACAGCGTAGCCCAAATAGAATTCATGATTAATGCACCGGTACCACAACAACAGTCACGAAATTTGATTCGCTTAAGACGAGTGTTCGACAACGTACAAAAGCAGCTTCACAAAGAGTGGAACGTTCATGAACTCGCAAGTTTATTCCCGTGCTCAGAGCCACACTTCCATCGTTTGTGCCAGCGCTATTACTCACACAGTCCAATGACTCATATCATGCGTATGAGAATGGAGTATGCAGCACGCTTACTGAAGTCGAGTGATTGGTCGATTCAACATATTGGTGAGATAGTCGGATATCCAAATGCCGCTAACTTTAGCACTCGGTTTAAGGCGTGGTCAGGAATGACACCAAGACAATTCAAACAAAGTGCCCAATAGTAATCTTAATAGGGCGCATGGAAACATAAAACACATAGCAGCATAAGATACACAGAGGCATAAGATACATAGAATAAAGCGCTTCGAATCGTGTCATTGGTTATTAGGTGTTTGAAATTTGGCCTATTTATCCGTTTGAATTGACCAATCTCTGATTACTTCTAATTACTTATGGTAACTAAGCGCTTCTATTAAAAAATGTTTCTGATTTGTCTACGATAATGTTAACGTGAAACTCATACTTGAATTTCAAAGGGTTGTGACTTTCATGTTTTCACATCTACCAAAACCAACTTTAGATCCAATTTTATCTCTTTCTGTCGCTTACCGCGGCGATCCTCGTACTGACAAAGTCGACTTAGGCATTGGCGTTTACAAAAACGACCAAGGCGAAACACCTATCATGAAAGCCGTTTCTATGGCTCAAGATATTGTTGTCGAGACTCAGAAAACCAAAGCTTACGTCGGCCTAGCAGGCTGTGAAGAGTTTAACCAGAGCATGGTTGATCTGCTGCTTAAAGGAACTTCTGCAATAGGTCGCGTTGCTGCGATTCAAACACCGGGTGCAAGTGGTGCACTTCGTATGTTGGGTGACTTAATGAAAGTTTCTCAACCAGACACCACGGTTTGGATTTCAAACCCAAGCTACGTTAACCATAAACCAGTAATGGAAGCGGCAGGCTTAAAAGTCAGATATTACAATTACTTCAGTCCTGAAACGAAGCAAGTTGATACGGCTAAAATGTTGGACGACCTTTCAAAAGCGGGTCCATCAGACGTGGTACTGCTGCACGGTTGTTGTCATAACCCAACGGGTGCTGATATCAACTTTGAAGCGTGGCAGGAAATCACCAAACTCTCTCAGAAAAATGGTTTCTTACCATTCGTTGATATTGCCTACCAAGGCTTTGGTGATGGTCTAGAAGAAGACGCAAAAGGTCTTCAACATATGGCGAACAACGTCGAAGAGATGTTAATTACAACGTCATGTTCGAAAAACTTTGGTTTGTACCGTGAAAGAACGGGTGCCGCGATTGTTATCGGCAAGAACAGCGAACATGTTGGCAACGCCAAGGGTAAGCTTCTTACGCTGGCCCGTTCAACTTACACAATGCCGCCAGATCATGGTGCAGCTTTGGTTAAAACAATTCTTCAGAATCAAGAGTTAACGTCGATTTGGAAACAAGAGTTGAGTGAAATGCAGCAACGTTTGTTGAATCTGCGCCAAAGTTTATGTGATGAATTACGCAATACTTACAACACGTCACAATTTGACTTCATTGAAAGCCATAAAGGCATGTTTAGTGTACTAGGCTTTAAAGAAACTCAAATGAATCAACTACGTGAAGAATATGGAGTCTACGGTGTTGGTGACGGACGCATCAACATCGCAGGCCTTTCCGAATCTCATATTCCTTATGTAGCTAAAGCGATAGCCAACGTTTCAAAATAGAAGGTGACTGAATGTATAACTGGAAAGCGATTGTAGTTTTAATGCTAAGTGGTGGCCTGTTTGCTTGTTCGGCGACGACTACAGCTCCTGTCGAACCAGAGCAAAAACCTAAAGTAGAACAACCTGTTGTGGACGACTCTTCAAAGACAGACACAACGGAAGGCGAGAAAGTAACGGAACCTACAGAGAAGCCTGAAGAAGTAAAACCAACGGAACCAGAAGCGAAACCAAAGCCTGAACAAAAACCGGCAGCAAAACCAACGAAGACAAGTGATGGCAAGCTGATTCTTGGCGAAGAAGAGTGGGTGTTTGTTCCTGGTTTGAAAGAAGCATTTAAGGCGCGAGTTGATACAGGTGCAACAACATCATCAATCAGTGCGGTTGATATTGTAGATTTCGAACGTGATGGCAAAGATTGGGTTAAGTTCAAAATTGAACACGACGGTATCACAACTGAAGAGATCAGCTTACCGGTAGAGCGTTGGGTTAAGATCAAGCAGTCCAGCGCAGAAGGCACACAACGACGTGCTGTTGTTGTCGCTTCAATTCAAATCGGCGATCTAAAAGATAAGACTGAGTTTACGCTAGCAGATCGAACGCATCTTTCTTTCCCAATTCTGTTGGGTAGAAGCTTCTTTAGAGACGTTGCCGTTGTCGATGTTGGTCAAAAATACGTTCAGAAAAAAATAACTAAATAGCGTCAATTGGTATTCATTCGAATTAGAGTGTGATGCTTTTATTGATGATAAATGAAATCCCCACTGATGGAATGAGTGGGGATTTTTTCTTTTTATGATGTAATAACAGACGAAATACACTTTATTGTGCGTTGTTCTTCATTCGTTCACTGTTTAACCTCGACAATGTGATCCTGATCTCTATATAATCCGCGCTTCGTTTTATGTTTAATCCATACTTTCGTACTTCTTATTTTGGCTAATTGAAATAGCTAAATAATTATCTGTCAGTACACGCTTAGGAATTAGTTCTTTGATATCTACCGCGAACATCACAATGCAATTTGGCGCAGAGCCGCTGTTTGAAAACATCTCTGCTAAATTTGGTAACGGAAACCGCTATGGTTTGATCGGCGCCAATGGTTGCGGAAAATCAACGTTCATGAAAATCCTAAGTGGTGCATTAACGCCAAGCTCAGGTAACGTTTCTATCACTCCTGGAGAGAAACTGGGTGTTTTGAGTCAAGATCAGTTCGCTTTTGAACAGTACAGCGTTATCGACGTTGTGATCATGGGCGACAGAAAACTGTGGGAAGTAAAACAAGAACGTGAGCGCATTTATTCTTTGCCAGAAATGAGCGAAGACGATGGTATGAAAGTCGCGGAACTTGAAAGTGAATTCGCGGAAATGGATGGCTACACAGCAGAAAGCCGTGCAGGTGATATCCTAATCCAAGCGGGTATCGAAGAAGAGTTTCATTTCGGTCTGATGCAACAAGTTGCTCCAGGTTGGAAACTGCGTGTGCTATTGGCACAAGCACTGTTTGCAAACCCAGACATCCTGCTTCTTGATGAACCTACCAACAACTTGGACATTCATACGATCAACTGGCTTGCTGAAGAGCTAAACCAGCGTAAATGTACAATGATCATCATTTCGCACGATAGACACTTCCTGAACTCTGTATGTACACATATGGCGGACATCGACTACGGCGAGCTACGTGTTTACCCTGGTAACTACGAGTACTTCCTAGAAGCATCTGGTTTGATTCGTGATCAACTTCTAGCGAGCAATGCTAAGAAAGCGGCTGAGATCAGCGAGCTTCAAGATTTCGTAAACCGTTTTGGTGCTAACGCATCTAAAGCAAAGCAAGCAAGTTCACGTGCTAAGAAAATGGACAAAATCACGCTTGATGAAGTGAAATCATCGAGCCGTATGAGCCCATCAATTGATTTTGGTGAAGGCAAGAAACTGCACCGTCAAGCGCTTGAACTTAAAGAGCTTGGTCACGGCTTCGATGGCGAAATACTGTTTGCTGGTGGCAATTTACTGCTTGAAGCGGGTACACGCCTTGCAGTTATCGGTGAGAACGGTGTGGGTAAAACAACGCTACTGAAATGTCTAGTTCAAGAACTAGAGCAAAACGAAGGTATCGTTAAATGGTCTGAAAACGCATCTGTAGGCTACTGCCCACAAGATAGCTCGTCTGACTTTGATAACGACCTGAGCATCTTCGATTGGATCTCACAATGGCGTACAGTGAAGCACGATGATCTTATGGTACGTGGCATTCTTGGTCGTCTATTGTTTACTGCTGATGATGCGAATAAGAAAGCGCGTAACTGTTCTGGTGGTGAGAAGAACCGTCTGTTATTCGGCAAGCTAATGATGCAAGACATCAACGTGCTTGTGATGGACGAACCAACCAACCACATGGACATGGAAGCAATCCAAGCCTTGAACGACGCATTGAAGGTTTACACGGGGACGCTTATCTTTGTAAGCCATGACCGTGAATTCGTTTCTTCACTAGCAACACACATCATTGATGTAAAAGACCAACAGCTAGTGAGCTTCCAAGGTACTTATGAAGAGTACTTGGATCATCAGAAAAAGATGCTGATGGTTAGCTTATAACAGTCTTAGTTGGTCTATAACCGTATTGGTTGGCCTATCGTTGCATAGATAGATAGATAAATTGATAAACGGTTAAGCTAACCGTTTATTAGCTAACTATAATAAGAATGCAATGAGAAGAAGAAAGCCCCCGAACACAATAGTGGTCGGGGGCTTTTTGTTATTCTAATGTTGGCTCTAATTCTTAACCAGGGGTAAACAAATTTGCTTATCCCTGGTTAAACTAGAATCTAATATCCAAACATCTAGTATTTGAACAACTGAACTTGAGTATCTAACTGTTGAGCAATACCGCGCAACTCTTCAGAAAGATGACGAGAGTTATCAGCCTCAGTAGACATGTTTTCTGATACATCATTAACCAACTGAATGTTCTTACTAACTTCGCCGGTTACCGATCTTTGTTCAGAAGCTGCGTTCGAGATATGAGAAGCCATCTCCGAAATCTGCTGTATCGATGTCGCGATCTCTTCTAATGCAACTGTCGCATTGTTCGCATCATCGACACTTGATTGTGCCAAATCTTGGCTACGCTGCATTGATTCAACCGCACTGACGCTGTTTTTCTGCAAAGTTTCAATCATTTCGCGAATTTCGTCTGTAGAACTGTGGGTGCGTTGTGAAAGAACACGAACCTCGTCTGCAACAACAGCAAAACCGCGTCCTTGCTCACCTGCACGTGCCGCTTCAATCGCTGCATTTAGGGCAAGTAGGTTGGTTTGTTCTGCAATATCAGAAATGGTTGAAAGAATCGTGTTGATATCTAACGCGTTTTTCTCAACCTCTTGAATGATCCCTGAAGCGTTTTCAACTTGTTGAGCAAGGTTAGTGATCGAATCTTGGTTGCGAATGATCACTTGCTTACCTTGTTCACAGTTTTCTGTTGAACTGATCGCTGAATCAGCCGTCATTTGCGCATTGTTTGCTACTTCTTCTGCTGTTGCCGACATTTCATGTACGGCTGTAGCAATTTGTGAGATTTCGTGAAGCTGGACTGATAAGCCTTCACTTGTTTGACGAGCAACATTGGTGCTAATTTCAGATTGCTGGTTAAGCTGGTTTGAAGAGCCCGCAATATCACGCACTATCTCTTGAAGTTTTGCGATGAAAGCGTTGACGTGATGCGCTAGAGTGCCGATCTCGTCTTTACTATGAACTGTCATACGCTGTGTTAAGTCGCCGTCACCTTTAGACAGTGCTTCCATTGCTGAACTTAGTGTCGTTAGTGGCGCGAGTGCTTTCTTGATGATAAACATCGCAACAAATGCGATCACAGCAAGTTGTATTAGGCCAAATATTACCGACTGTCGTACTAATGAATAGTAAGAAGCAAAAGAGTGATCTTTATCGATAACAACAGTGAAGTACCAGTCCGTATGAGGCACTTTCTGAGCAGAAAGAAGGGAGTCGGTACCTTCAATCGTTAGCTCTTCAAATTCTGGATTTTGCGCAAGTGATTTGATTTTCTGAGCAGAAAGGTTGTTTGAAATATTAGAAACAGGCTTTAGCGTTAGGCTACGGTCTCTATGGGCAACAATGTTACCTTTACCATCGACAAGAAAAGCGTAAACACCAGGTTGCTCAATACTGACAATATCATTGATGAGGGTGTTTAAGTTCAAGTCTGCACCAATAACGCCAGAGAAACCGTTGGTACTGAATGGACTTGCAATTGTTACCACTAGGTCATTGGTAGCCACATCAACATAGGGTTCAGTGACTACTGTTTGACCTGCCGCCATAGGCGCTTTGTACCAATCTCGAGTACGTGGGTCATAGTCTTGAGGTATTGGCAAATCTCCACCTAGAAGAAAGCGACCGTCGGAAAGCCCAGCGTAGGCAATTTGGAATTTACCAGCACTTGTACTTTGAGTTAAATAGCTGGTTGGGTCATCGGTAAAAGTGAATGCATTTTTGGCTGCATTTACAACGTTGATCCGGCCTTCAATCCATTTTTCTATACCCGATACGGTCGTATCAGTGAGTGTATTTGAATATTGCTGAATGGAACGATAAGTTTCGTTGAGAAGTTGCTTACCTGTTACGTAAGTCTGAATCATAGTCATCGCGAAAATAATGACAACAAACATCAATGTTAATTTGTTTTTGATCGAAATATTGTTAACACCCATTTACGGTACTTCACTCTATTAGAAATTTGTGAGAGAGTAGCAGTACGCCGTATTAGGGTAAAGATATTTTATTAATAGATTTTAATTAATAAAATAATTATATAAACAACTAATACTAAAGTGTTATTCAGGGGGAGGGTCCTGCGGGTTTTACACTATGTTTCAGGTGCAGTGACGAGCACTTATTAAGTACTAATGGAGGCAAAACCGAGTATCTACTAGCCTCGAAGACGCAAAGGCACCAGCTCGTTGCAGATTTAATAATGTACAGTTTAAAAGCCAAATCGAGCTGACATTAAGAACTGGTGTCCGTAAGTACCGTTATTTCGAAGGTCAATACCTACTGAAAGCTGTTCTGTTGAGTGGAAGCGAGCCCCTACACCGACAATTGAACTCGTGTCGTCGCTGTCGACGAGTTGACCAAGGCGGGCGTTAACTTCAATGTTTGCCAGCAACCAAGCTCTTAAACCAATATTGATTTCAGTTTTAATGTGGTTACCATCATTACGTTCGATGTTGTGCAGTAACATCTGTCCAGTAATATCAGCCAACTGATTAATTGGGCCGTTGAACCCCATACCTACAGCCGCATCCCAATCCCCTTCAAATTCAGAATCGATTCGAGCAACAAAGTGTGAGTTTTGAGTGAACATTGTTGTGACTTCGCCACCAAATGTACTAGGGCTAATACCTGTGCGTAGCTCAAATGTGTTGTAGTTAAAGTTGTTTGCATACGCAGAGAATGAACACAGTGTAACCAACCCCAAAAGGACCGTCTTGTTTGCGCTACCTAGCATGGTGACTCCATATTAATTATATTTTTCGGCATTATAATGCAAAAAAGCCTGCAATATGCAGGCCATTTGTTATAAATCGTGTCTAGGAAGTCAACTGGACGGAGTTTAGAGCTTACAAAACTTGAATATGATCAACTTCGATCTCTGGCGTTTTGCCACCTTCGTATTCGCCAAATATACGAACTTTTGTATCTGCAGTGAGCGGCTGTGCTAGAAGGATATCGTCATCCAGTTCGATTTGAATTTCACTCTGACCATCAGAGAATACAAACGTATCATTCTTTAGTTGACGAACAATCTTGCCATCTACAATCGCTTCTTGCTCTGCGAACATGCTGGTGTCTGCTAGTAAAGTCGCAACCGAAACTGTTTCAATCGGTCCTGTGTAAGCAATAGCGCTCTGATGCTTGTTGTTTTCGCTGTTGTTGTGATGGTCACTAGCCATTGCGAAAGTAGGAGCAAGGATAATAGTAGATGCGATAGCTAATACAGTTTTTTTCATGGTGAATCCCTTAATGTTGTTTTTTTAGTAGAAACGTTTTTCTGAATTTGAAACGTTTCTTTTCGTTAGTGCGCTTATTTTGTTTGTAAGCTTCGTTTCGATGGAGCTATTAAACAACACTGAGGTTGAATCCATAGTGAGTAACACATTCATTTTCCATTCATTTTATTGAGCATCTACTTGGTAATGACGTTAAGATGGAAGCAGAGAAACATTGCCCACAGCTATAAATTGAAAATTAAGAAATAAAGGATTTAAGTACAGATGCGATCACCGTTAAACGCCCTTATGGTTCAAGGGACAACATCAGATGCCGGAAAAAGTGTTTTGGTGGCAGGTTTATGCCGTGTTTTGGCAAGGAAAGGCATCAAAGTGGCACCATTTAAGCCACAAAATATGGCGCTAAACAGCGCAGTAACAAAAGATGGTGGCGAGATTGGTCGTGCTCAAGCAGTTCAGGCACAAGCTTGTAATATTGAGCCTACCGTTCATATGAACCCTGTATTGCTAAAACCCAATTCAGATACGGGCGCGCAAGTGATCCTACAAGGTAGAGCACTGACGAATATGGAAGCGATCGGATATCACGACTACAAGAAAGTTGCGATGAATTCGGTTATCGATTCATTTGATCGACTTTCCGATGAATACC
This sequence comes from Vibrio tasmaniensis, assembly GCF_024347635.1. NCBI lineage: Bacteria > Pseudomonadati > Pseudomonadota > Gammaproteobacteria > Vibrionales > Vibrionaceae > Vibrio > Vibrio tasmaniensis. The sequence continues at coordinate 1,483,008 of NZ_AP025511.1, read as the reverse complement.
AAAGCGTGATGATTGAAGGTGCGGGCAGTCCCGCAGAGATCAATCTTCGAGAAAACGATATCGCGAACATGGGCTTTGCTGAAAAGGCAGACGTCCCAGTGATCATCGTTGCTGATATTGATCGTGGTGGCGTTTTTGCACATCTCTACGGCACGTTAGCTCTGTTATCTGAATCTGAACAAGCGCGCGTAAAAGGCTTTGTGATAAACCGTTTTAGAGGTGATATTGCGCTTTTACAATCGGGTTTAGATTGGCTAGAAGAGAAAACAGGTAAGCCTGTGATAGGGGTTTTGCCTTATCTACATGGTTTTAACTTAGAAGCGGAAGATGCCATTACCTCAGCCCAAGAATCTGACGGAGAAGCTAAACTCAAGGTTGTGGTGCCTGTACTAACTCGAATCAGTAACCATACAGACTTTGACGCTCTGCGACTTAACCCGTCGATTGATTTACGTTACGTAGGCAAAGGCGAGCGCCTGAACAACGCGGATTTGATTGTATTGCCGGGAACAAAATCGGTAAGAGCCGATTTGGAATACTTAAAACAGCAAGGCTGGGATAAAGATATTCAGCGTCACCTACGACTAGGCGGCAAAGTCATGGGTATTTGTGGCGGTTATCAGATGCTAGGGAACATCATTCATGATCCAGATGGTGTTGAAGGGAAACCTGGAAGCAGTGAAGGGTTGGGGTATCTTGATACTGAAACGACACTAACACAGCAGAAAACCTTAACTAATGTGTGTGGAACCATGACACTTGATGGCAAAACTGCACAAGTAAAAGGGTATGAAATCCACGTAGGTAGGACTGATGTCAATGAAACGGTATTACCGGTTCAGTTAGAATCTGGGAGTGTTGATGGTGCTATGAATCAAGATAACTCAATTTTTGGTACTTACCTGCATGGTGTATTCGATAACAGTGATGCATTGTCGCTTATTTGCGAATGGGCAGGCGCCAATGATGTGACAGCGATTGACCATGAACAGCTTAAAGAGTTGGGTATCAATCGAATCGCTGATGCCATCGAAGATCACTTGAACCTTGACCTGCTTTGGCCTGAATTAACAGCTTAGGCCGCAACTTAGAAGTTAGCTCAAGAATTTAAACGAACAATAGATTAAATGAGAATAATGAAAAAACGAGTCATCCTTTTAACTATCGTCTTAGCTTCGGCACTGAATTCTACTCATCTTTTGGCTGCCGAAAAGCTACGAGTTTATGCTGCGTCGTCTATGACAAATGCGGTTAACTTGTTAGTTGAAGAGTTTGAGAAAGATCACTCTGTCGATGTGATTCCAGTCTATGCGAGCACGTCTTCTTTGGTGCGCCAAATCGAAAGAGGTGCGCCAGCAGACATCTTTATCTCGGCAAACGAAAAATGGATGACGCATTTAGTCGATCGTCAATTGGCTTTTAGTGACAATGTCACTAATTTATGTAAAAACGAGCTTGTGCTGATTTCCCCTAAAGAGATGCCAATATCTTTGGAGCTATCAAACGGTGTTCAATGGTCTAAACTACTTACTAATGAAAGGCTTGCGGTTGGCAACACCATGTCGGTTCCTGCGGGTATCTATGCGAAGGAAGCGCTAGAAACGTTAGGCGTATGGGATGATGTGAAGACTCGATTGGCACCAAGTAACAATGTACGTATGGCATTGGCTTTGGTAGAGCGTAGTGAAGCTAAGCTTGGCATTGTCTACAAAACAGATGCGTTGCTTTCTAAGGAAGTGAACCTAGTGTCGACGTTCCCATCCGATTTACATACGCCAATACGTTACCCTGTAGCGAAATTGAGTGATAAAGTCGTCGCAGAACAGTTCTATACTTTCCTAAAGAGCGAAAAAGCGAAGGACACCTTGAACAGTTTTGGATTTGAAGTGCGCTAAATGATGTATTTATCGGAATACGAATACCAAGCGTTAATGCTGAGCTTGAAAGTCGCTGGGTTTGCCATCTTGTGGCTTATTCCTATCGGTATCGGCTTAGCATGGTTGCTTGCTAAGAAACAATTTGTGGGCAAAAGCATTGTAGAAAGTATTGTTCATTTGCCTTTGGTGCTTCCACCCGTGGTTATTGGTTATTTGCTACTAGTGATGATGGGTAGGCAAGGCATTATTGGATCGTGGCTTAATGACGTGTTTGGTATTGTATTCAGTTTTAGCTGGAAGGGCGCTGCTCTGGCGTGTGTGGTCGTGGCGTTACCTCTGATGGTACGTTCTATACGACTGAGCTTAGAAACCGTAGACAGTAAACTTGAAGAGGCTGCAGCCACGCTAGGCGCTTCACCTCTTCGTGTGTTTTTCACCATCACTTTACCTTTAATGATCCCTGGGATCATTACTGGCACCATGCTTTCATTTGCGAGAAGCTTGGGTGAGTTTGGTGCGACCATCAGCTTCGTTTCCAATATACCTGGAGAAACTCAAACCATTCCTTTAGCCATGTATACCTTTATTGAAACCCCTGGAGCTGAAATGGAAGCGGCGCGTTTGTGTGTCATTTCTATTGTTATCGCACTGAGTTCACTGATGTTATCTGAATGGCTCAACAAAAAGTCAGCAAAACGTTTGGGGGGCAACGCATGAGCGCTTTGGTCCTCCAATATCAGCAACAGCTTGGTGAAACGTTTTTTGATATTGACTTAGAATTGCCAAGTACTGGTATTACGGCAATTTTCGGTCGTTCTGGTGCAGGTAAAACTTCACTTATCAATGCCATTAGTGGTCTCACACAACCAGATAATGGCTTGATCAGCGTATCTGGAACCATTCTGTTTGATAGTGAAAATGGCATCAACTTACCAACTCACAAACGCAACGTCGGCTATGTATTCCAAGAATCGCGATTGTTCCCACACATGAAGGTAGCGGCGAATTTAAAGTACGGCGTGAAATGCGTCGATAACGTGCACTTTGAACAAATAGTCTCGCTGCTATCGTTGGGCTCGCTGCTTGATCGCTATCCAGCCCGCTTGTCTGGGGGGGAGAAGCAACGTGTAGCGATTGGCCGAGCACTGTTGTCTAAGCCCAGCATTCTATTGATGGATGAGCCATTGGCGTCTCTGGACTTACCTCGTAAGCGTGAAGTAATGCCGTTTCTGGAAAACTTATCTGAAACCGTCCAAATACCGATTATCTATGTCACTCATAGCCTCAATGAAATATTACGCTTGGCAAATCACCTTGTGATCATTGATCAAGGCAAAGTTATTTCATCGGGGATGACAGAAGAGGTATGGGCATCGAGAGCCATGCAACCGTGGCAATCTTTTTCAGAGCAAAGTTCGTTGTTTGAAGCGACGTTAACGGAACATAATGATGATTATGCGTTGTCACGTCTAACATTAGGTAAATCAACGTCACTTTGGGTTCAAAAGGTATCGAGCGAGCTTGGCACTACAGTAAGGCTGCAAGTGAGGGCAAATGATGTCTCTATCACGCTACAGCAGCCGGAAGGCACTTCGATACGTAATATCCTACCTGTCACTATTAAAAGGGTAGAGACGCACCAACAAGGCTCGAATAAGCAGAGTGTCGCTGTCGAGTTAGAACTTGAGGCCGGATGCTACCTATGGGCAACCATTACATTGTGGGCGCTGGATGAGCTGAATTTAGAAATTGGACAACGTGTCTACGCACAAATTAAAGGCGTGAGTGTCGCGCAAAGAGATATCGCGATTACGCACTAAACTTATGCACTAAGTTTATGCAGCAAGCTCATGCGACAAGATATTCAGATCTAGCGGTAATACATTAAGATCCCACGACGTACCTGGTTTTTGGTTTCATTTTAGAACGGGTAAAACTCGATCTTGATTCTGTGACTCGATGTTGATTCCATAAATGACTACATGCGTCATTTTTATACGGTATCACTGCCAGTTTTGCGTCATACTATATGAGTGTTTATGCGTATTTTTTGTGCAATGAGAAAAGTTAGAATTATAAGAGCCACAAAAGAACGTATAGAAAAAGCTGCAGGTACAAAAAAGCCGCATGTTTTAAATAACATACGGCTTAATCATTAAGCTTTCGTTAAGCATTCAACCTAAATTTAGATGCTCTGAATAGCTTAGCGGATGAAAACTTCTTTGAAATCACGCTTCAAGATAGCATCACGGCGCGCTTTCTTGATTTGCTTAGCCATGTCTTTTACACAGTTATGTAAAATTTGGTCAAGCAGTTGAGCTCGGTACTCTTCTTTTTCTTCATCAGACATGCCTTCTGGAAGTTTAAGAGTAGGGAACTCCTCCATCATGTTTACGCCAGCGAAAGCTTGGCTAACAGAGATTAGAGCGTGGAATTGCTCAAAGTTGTCCAAAACATTTTGTGCGCTTGCTGGAAGGCTGCTCCAAGTTTCACGCACTGCTTCTTCAGACACTTCGTGAATAGAAGTAACCATGTTGTGCATCTCTTTAGGCACTTCATCAAATTCGATAACTTGGCGAAGCTCTGGTGAGATAGTGGTTAAATCGATTTCTTGTACTTCGTTGTTTGTAGCGTCTGACATAGTATTTCTCTTTAAAAAGAAACAATGCTAAAAAGATCTGTAAAAAAGTCAATATAATATAGAGATTAGGGCATGATTTAAGCCCAAATTTGAGCTACTTTGAATATTCAACACTAGATAAAGGTGATGTGATGATAGAAAAGGGATCTTCGATGCGCATATTGCTAGTTGATGACGTTCAACTGGATAGGATGCAACTCGCTATTCGACTCAAGCAACTGGGTCATGTTGTAGAAGCTGTTGGTAGCGGAAAAGAAGCCCTCAATGTTTATTCTGATTTTGATCCTGAACTCGTGTTATTGGATATCAGCATGCCAGACATGGATGGTTTTGAGGTCGCTAACGAAGTTCGTCGACAATTCCCAGAATGGGTTCCGATCATCTTTTTGAGCGGTCATGAAGAGCCTGAAATGATCGCAAAAGCGATTGATGCCGGCGGCGATGATTATTTGATCAAACCGGTAAACAAAGTTGTTTTGAACTCTAAGTTGATTGCGATGCAGCGTATTGCGCACATGAGACGAGAGTTAAAACAGAGTACCGCCAAACTCGAAGAACTGAATATTTTACTGCAACAACAAGCCAACGAAGACGGCCTAACCAAATTATACAACCGTCGATATATGGATACTAAGCTTGAAGAGAGCATTGCGTGGCACGGACGACGTAATATATCCATGACCGTCATACTACTCGATGTTGACTTCTTTAAGCCTTACAACGATAACTATGGCCATATTCAAGGGGATAAGTGCCTGCAAGGGCTTGCCAATACTTTGAAAGATCTCTTTGTTCGAGCTGGAGAGTTTGTTGGACGTTACGGCGGTGAAGAGTTCGTCATCATTCTGAGTGATACCGACAGCTCCGCGGCTAATTTACAGGCCAATCGTGTAAAAGAAGCGCTGCATCAAATGAACTACGTCCACGACTACTCCACCGTGTCTGACAGGGTGACAGTGTCACAAGGTGTGCTGTCATTCGTGCCTGAAGGCGGTGAAGCTATCGCTTCTATTTACGAAAAGGTAGACCAAGCGCTTTATCAGGCTAAGCAAAGTGGAAGAAATACCTACATACAACGCGATATTATGGAGCTTGAGCAATAGTTGACGAGCTTCGGTAGTAACCTGAATTATACTTCTAGTAGCTTATAAGCCAGGAAGTGACTTAAGTGATAAAAGAAATGCAGCATTCCAAGTCATTCGTCATGACTAACTCAAACAAAGGTCTTGTATTAACTCTGTTTGTTTCCGTGTCTCCAACAACTGTTAACTCAGCTTCACTCTCTGAACTGGTCAGAAAAGACATTGAACAAACCTTCGCAACGAGTGTTTTGCTCAATGATACGGATGTGTTTACCTTTGGCATAAATAATTTTGATCCCAACAAAGTCTTTAGTTTGGACAATGAAGATATTGGCTCTAATGACTCAGTAAGTCGCAGACAAAATATCGCGTCCCTTAGCCTTCCTTATACCTTTGAAGTGCCAAGTTATATTGAAGACAACCATCAAGAAGTAACACTTCGTTTATCTGCGTTGCGGATAGAGAAGGATGTTCAATATGCCAGTTCAACGATAAGCGACTTTCAAAAAGAGTCTGTTGTTTCTGGTTACGTTGAGTATGCGAACGTATCCCAGTTGAACGAATACTGGAGTTTTAGTTCTGCAATTGGTAACCATATTTCCTATTATCGAAACGATTTTGAATATCGTTCTTCGTTGCTTGCACCAATTCAAGGTCAACTGGATGGTCTTTATCTGAACACGGATGCTTGGGCATACATAATAGAGCCTAAGATAAAGTTGATGTTTGAAGATAAGAATGACTGGGGTAAATATAAACTCAGTACCAGTTGGCATTACTTTAATGGTATAGGTTGGGGAGAAGCCAATAACGGTAATATTGGTCACCCAGAAGGTTGGTACATAGCAAATGAAGCTAAGATCTTCTATGACTTAGTTCGTTGGGACAAAAACATCACATCCATGTATTCGAGTATAAGAAGAATTGATATTGGTGGTGATACTGTCGCGTCTATGGGCACTACAGCTTACTACGAAGGTAGTGTAGGTTGGTTGCTTAACCCAAATCTGTTTAATGACTGGGTCGACAATGTAGGAATAGGGTTTACTATCAATTACGGAAGTAGTTTGAAAGGAGGGAGCTTAGTCATCTTCTTTAACCAAGACTAGTCTAAGCACCAACGCTTTCGATGTTCACACCGTTAAATTTCGATGTTCAGAGCTTTACATTCCACGAGTTTCAACGTCTTTAAATATCGACACACAGCTTGTTTCGGCCAGTTTCTTTTGCTTTGTACAGTGCGTTATCGGCAAGTTTCAAGACTTCTACGGGTTGTTTAGTGGTTCTACTATCAGACAGCCCAATGCTCACCGTTACGTTTACGACTTCAGTTGATTTGTTGTTCTGGCCACGCTTTTTAATGCCGACTTCATGGTCGTCAGGGCGATCGTTGCTATTTCGAATCGTCATATCGTAGTTTTGTACTTCGGAAATGAGAGCCTGTAGGTGTTCTTTAACCTGTTCCGAGTATTTCCCTTTAAAAATAATCGTAAACTCTTCACCACCATAGCGATAAGCTTTTGCACCACCGGTTGTTTCACTCAATATACGTGCTACCAACTTCAACACATCGTCGCCAATGTCATGCCCGTAGGTATCGTTAAATTTCTTGAAGTGGTCGATATCAACCATCGCCATTGAGTATTTTCGCCCTAAGTGCTTCATATCCACTTCTAGTGCGTGTCTACCTGGAATGTTAGTTAAACGGTCATTAAAGGCCATATCATGGCTAGCAGAGACGACATAGATAATGAATAGCGTACCAGACAACGAGAACATCGTACTAGAGATGTATTGCACATCAAAAAATATGAATGTACTAGTTGAAAGTAAAATTGCGCTGTATACGACAACATCAATCGCGCGGTTGTATACCAGCACTAAAATCGAAGTAAGACCAAGTAAGCACAGGCTATACAGAACTAAAACGAAAGGCAGCCTCGAGAATCCGTTAACGATAAACAGGATACCTTCGCTCCACGACTCAAATCCACCTGACTGGAAATGAGAAACAATTAATTGTGCCCATACCGTAAACAGAACGAGAACCAAAGCATATAGGAACATGGATTTCGAGTTAACGCCGTTATCTGGGAAGGCATACACCAGTAAGCACGTTACAGGAACTAAAGCGGTTAACAGAGACAGTTCTAATAGAGTGGTGCCTGTGTTGAGTGGCGTTTGTAAACGAACTTGAATGATGAGGTATGCGACGAGCATGGTTAAGGACACCATGGCCATACGACCTTGCTTAAATGTGTGGCACAGCAAAACCGCAACGCTCAATAGAATGTATGGGAGGTTGCTAGCAAACCCTAAGTTTGAATCCGTCACTAGGATGACGTTGTTCATACCTGCAAGTAATATTGCTAATAGAAGTAAGGGAAAGCAAAATCGAAATATGCTCGACGTGACGAAAGAAGATGTCATTTATGTGGTGAGCCTAACTATAATGATGATCTTATATTTTAATTTTATACGTAGGATACGGGTAAACAAGCAATTGCCAAGCTTTTTCACTAAATTATAGCAAAAACATGATCATAGCTCGCTAATTGTACAATTAAATTAATATGTGTTTCGGTTGCTATTAAGCTAAGAACGAGCTAAACAGTATATATGATAAATGAAACAGCTGTTATTGCTACTTAACTAGATTTAGATAGTTTGTGCTTAAGAGTTAGGTGGTTACGTAAGTAGCTATGAACAGATGTTATAACGACTAGCTGCAGAAGCGGTTAGCTACAACGGCGATTAGTTACAACAATGATTAGCTGCAACAACGATTAAACTAGAAACAACCGCTCAACATGGAGGTGTATTATGCAAATCAGTGTCGATGTCCATAACTATATGGAAACTTTGGTGGGAAATGTATTAGCGACAGAGGAGTATGTTTCTGGCTATACCAACGAGCAGTTAGCCGATCTTGCGTGTTTGGCTTTAGGTCAGCTTAAACCCATCTATATTCGCTTCGATGTCGATTTTCTATCGGCATTGCCAGAGGATAAATTGGTACTGTATAAACGAAATAGTGAGATCGCGGTCAAAAATGCAGAAAGTATGATCATTGACGACAGAAGACGCGAGCGTGACGACAATGTGCCCGTAATCTTTAGTCAACATAATTTTGATGATGACGTTGAATTACAATGGTATGAAAAGCCATTGTTGAGCGGCAAACAGTCATGATAGTTTACGGTTAATGCGGTCATTTTAGGAGTAAAAACGTGGGATTCTTTTCTAGATTATTTAGTGGCAAAGAAAAAACCGAACAAAAAGTAGAAATTGAGCCAGTCGAATACAAAGGCTTCAATATCTATCAAGATGCCATTGCTGAATCTGGTCAATACCGTGTAGCTGGGCGAATCGAGAAAGAATTTGATGGTGAAATCAAAACCCATCGTTTTATTCGTTCAGATGTTGTTTCAAACAAACAAGACGCCGATGAACTGATGCTTAAAAAATCGCAGATGTTCATCGACCAAATGGGCGATAGCATTTTTAGCTAACCAAATAGGGTTAGAATTGATGTTGGTCATAATTAGAAGGGCTTTCAGTGTATATGCTGAAAGCTCTTTTTAGTTTTAGGAACAAAGAACAGCTACTCGGTTGTTATTTAAAGGATTATTTGCAAGTGGTTTGACCTCTCAGTTCGAGACGGTCGTCATTTCTTCAAATGAAGCGCTCAAATTCCATCCAAATCGTTATAAGTAATAACTTTTTCTGTTCTTTGAATAAAACACTTGAAGTATTAGTTGTCGTTAGATACAAACGAATAAGTCATTCGTGCCAATAGTCAAGGAATAGCTATGCAAATTGGTGTACCAAGAGAAACACTCGCAGGTGAAACGCGAGTTGCTGCTTCGCCGAAATCGGTAGAACAGCTTCTAAAATTAGGATTTGAAGTTTGTGTTGAATCACAAGCAGGTGCGTTAGCAAGTTTTGAAGATTCAGCTTATGAACAAGCTGGAGCAAAAATTGTCACCGCTGATGAAGCTTGGAAATCCGATATTATTTTTAAAGTTAACGCTCCGATCGTTGACGAAACTAAAAATGAAATTGATCTTCTTAAAGATGGCGCAACATTGGTCAGTTTTATTTGGCCAGCTCAGAACCCAGAATTAATGGATCAATTGTCCACTCGTAACATCAACGTGATGGCGATGGATTCCGTACCTCGTATTTCAAGAGCTCAAGCACTGGATGCATTGAGTTCTATGGCTAACATCGCGGGTTATCGTGCTGTGGTTGAAGCGGCACATGAATTTGGTCGATTCTTCACGGGTCAAATTACGGCGGCAGGTAAAGTTCCACCTGCGAAAGTATTGGTTGCTGGTGCGGGTGTTGCTGGCTTAGCGGCAATTGGCGCTGCAGGCAGCTTAGGTGCGATCGTTCGTTCATTCGATGTTCGTCCTGAAGTAAAAGAGCAAGTCGAGTCTATGGGCGCTGAATTCTTGGAAGTGGATTTCAAGGAAGATACCAGCGCGGGCGACGGCTACGCAAAAGAGATGTCTGAAGCATTCAACAAGAAAGCTGAAGAACTTTATGCAGCTCAAGTAAAAGATGTCGATATCATTATTACAACGGCACTGATTCCAGGTCGCCCAGCCCCTAAGCTGATTACCAAAGAGATGGTAGACAGTATGAGTGCAGGTAGTGTGATTGTGGATCTTGCTGCTGCCAATGGCGGTAACTGTGAATACACGGTTGCGGATCAAGTTATTACAACGACTAACGGCGTGAAGGTAGTCGGTTACACCGATATGGTTGGTCGACTACCGACTCAATCATCTCAACTGTATGCAACGAACCTAGTTAACCTGCTGAAACTGCTTTGCAAAGAGAAAGATGGCAACATCAATATCGACTTTGAAGATGTCGTTTTGCGCGGTGTTACTGTGGTCAAAGAGGGCGAGGTCACTTGGCCAGCTCCGCCAATTCAAGTTTCAGCTCAACCACAACAAGCTAAGCCAAAAGCGGACAAACCTGAGCCTAAAGTTGAAGAACCTGCTTCTCCAATTAAGAAAGTGGCGGGTATGGTGGTTGCTGTTGGTGCATTCGCTTGGGTAGCGTCGGTTGCTCCGGCTGCGTTCTTATCTCACTTTACCGTTTTTGTTCTCGCTTGCGTGGTGGGTTATTACGTCGTTTGGAACGTAAGCCATTCTCTTCATACGCCTTTGATGTCGGTAACTAACGCGATCTCAGGGATCATTGTATTAGGCGCACTATTACAAATAGGACAAGGAAGTGGCGTCGTCACGTTCTTATCATTTATTGCCGTATTAATTGCAAGTATCAATATCTTTGGTGGCTTTACTGTGACCAAACGTATGCTTGAAATGTTCCGTAAAGACTAAGGAGTAGCAGATGTCTGAAGGATTAGTACAAGCAGCTTATATTGTTGCTGCTGTATTCTTTATAATGAGTTTGAAAGGGTTATCGAAACAGGAATCTGCGCGCGCAGGTAACTATTACGGTATCACGGGTATGGCAATTGCGTTGATCGCGACGATCTTTGGCCCCCATTCAGCAGGTATTGTGTGGATCATCATTGCTATGGTGATCGGTGGTGGTATTGGTATCCACTACGCACGAAAAGTCGAAATGACTGAAATGCCAGAGCTGGTGGCAATTCTCCACAGCTTCGTGGGTATGGCAGCAGTACTTGTAGGTTACAACAGCTACATTGATCCACCCGCTGCTGTTTCTATCAACCCTGCCGATATTCATGCAGAGCACGTTATTCACTTGGTAGAAGTGTTCCTTGGTGTGTTTATAGGTGCGGTAACCTTCACAGGTTCGATTGTTGCGTTTGGTAAACTTCGTGGCGTTATCTCTTCCTCGGCAATGAACATCCCTCATAAGCACAAGTGGAACCTAGCAGCTATTGTTGTTTCGACCTTGCTAATGATCATGTTCGTTAATGCTGACGGTAGCATGCTTGCGTTGATGGTGATGACACTCATTGCATTCGTATTCGGTTACCACTTAGTGGCATCGATTGGTGGTGCAGATATGCCAGTGGTTGTCTCTATGCTTAACTCGTACTCAGGTTGGGCAGCAGCGGCGGCCGGCTTTATGCTTGCGAACGATCTACTGATCATAACAGGTGCATTAGTTGGTTCTTCAGGTGCGATTCTGTCTTATATCATGTGTAAGGCAATGAACCGCTCTTTCATCAGCGTTATTGCTGGTGGCTTCGGTCAAGACGTGGTTGTGTCTGATGGCGATGAAGAGCAGGGTGAGCACCGAGAAACATCAGCTGAAGATGTGGCTGACATGTTGAAAAACTCGAAGTCAGTCATCATCACTCCTGGATACGGCATGGCAGTAGCTCAAGCTCAATACCCAGTGCATGAAATCACTGAGAAGCTGCGAGCGCAGGGCATCAATGTTCGATTTGGTATCCACCCAGTTGCCGGTCGGTTACCGGGTCACATGAATGTGTTACTTGCTGAAGCAAAAGTACCTTACGATATCGTTCTTGAAATGGACGAACTCAACGATGACTTCAATGAGACCGATACTGTTTTGGTTATCGGTGCAAACGACACAGTGAACCCAGCAGCACTTGAAGATCCAAACAGCCCAATCGCTGGCATGCCAGTACTTGAAGTTTGGAATGCTCAGAACGTTATCGTATTCAAACGTTCGATGAACACAGGTTACGCAGGTGTGCAAAACCCACTGTTCTTCAAAGAGAATACGCAGATGTTGTTTGGTGATGCGAAACAGAGCTGTCTCGGTATTCTAGAGCATCTATAGGAAACACTTTTTAAGTATTTTCTAAGCAAAAGCATTAAGTCGTAACCAAATAAGGAGCTCATTAGAGCTCCTTTTTTTTGTTCATCTGAAAGTCGCTGTATCCTAAAGCAACAATCTATGACCCATAAGCAGCAATCTATGGCCCATAAGCAATAAGCGCAGTCCGATCGACGGACGCAAAACTCATTCGAATGAAGTTATGACTAATCAAACGACTAGCGAGTGCACCTGTGCAACATGACCCTAATATGATTGAATTCGTCGCTACAACTCGCCATTCGAGCGGCTTTCATGCGCTTATAAATTTATCTTTGATAACGAATGGTATATATTTGATTGATCTATATAAATTTGCGTTGGTTTGTGATCATCAAAAGAACATTTACTCTGCTTATCGCTACGTTATCAGTTTCAGTAAACGCGTTTGCTGACTCTTTACCTGAGCGTATCGATAACTTCACCAAACTTTTTGATCATGAAATGGCAATTGAATCTTATGATATTCGATTGCTTCAGGCTGATTACCCGACTCGCTTGATCATGCCATCTTCTATGTTGCCGCAAACTGCAGAATACCCACTCAAAGACATTCAACGCTTATACCGGTTGTCAAAAACATGTAGCGGGAAGCTGCCATTAAGTCCTTTAATCACCGAGCCTTTAGTTTTTACTCGTGCAATGTGCAAAGGAACTAAGCTTTCTGATCGTTGGTTTACTCGTAGTGGTTTGATCCATCCTGGTGGCGGTTCATATGCCGCACGATACGTTGAGTTATACCCAGAGAAGTTTGACTCGTTAAAGCGCTACATGCACATTCAAGAGCGACCAAACACCGAACACGATGAACTACTGTCTCGTCTACAGAAGATGGACAACGAAGCCATAACAGCTTTGCTAGCGGGTGCGAGTATGTTTGTTGAGCTTGATGAAATGTGGGTCAAGCGCGGTGATAGATATTACCTGTATAAAGAATCAGTTTGGAACGAAAACGCTACGCTCGCGGGCTTATCCTTTAGTTTGTCCTCAGAAGGCAACAGCTGTTTCGTCCAGCGAGGCAATGTATGTTGGGAAATAGAAGACCATTCAGAGCTTCTACAAATCGCCATGTTTATATTGGTGATCGCCAACATCCTACTTGTGTTGGGTTGGGCGGTTTACCGTTGGAACAGTAAAAAACAAGAGATGAAGAGCCGGATGCTAGTTCTTCAAATTCTAACGCATGAATTAAGAACGCCGATTGCGAGTTTGTCATTGACGGTTGAAGGGTTTAGGCGAGAGTTCGAACACTTGCCAGAATCGGTATATGATGAATTTCGTAGGTTGTGTGAAGATACACGCCGTTTAAGGCAGTTGGCAGAAGCAAGTAAAGATTATTTGCAATCAGACAACCAGCCGCTTGCAACAGAGTGGGTGCCAAGTGTTGAAGAATGGCTTCAATACAAAGTTGAAGAAGACTTTGCACCGGGCATTGAACTCCGTGTAAATAAAGATATTGCTGCAAAAGTAAACGTATATTGGTTAGGTACTTGTATTGATAACCTGATCAGAAATGCCGTGAAATACGGTGTTGCTCCAGTGATACTAGAACTGAATACTTCTGACAAGAAGCTGACATTCAAAGTTATAGATAATGGAGACTTGTCTCGCAAAGATTGGGGGCAACTAAGAAAGCCATTCGTAAGTAAGAGTGGACTCGGTTTAGGTCTGACGATAGTGGAATCTATGGTCGGAAAAATGGGCGGTCACATGACGCTTATCGGCCCCCCAACAACATTTATTTTGGAGATACCTTGTGAAACAGACATTGCTTCTCGTTGAAGATGATAAAAATTTAGCTGACGGTTTATTAGTTAGCCTTGAGCAAGCTGGATATGAATGTTTGCATGCCGAGCTGATCTCTGAAGTTGAAGGCTATTGGGAACAAGCGGATCTTGTGATCCTAGACCGTCAACTTCCTGATGGTGACTCGGTAGATTCACTTCCAGGTTGGAAGAAAAAGAAAGACATCCCCGTTATATTGCTAACGGCGCTCGTGACAGTAAAAGACAAAGTAGCGGGATTAGACTCGGGTGCGAACGATTACCTAACCAAACCATTTGCAGAAGCTGAACTATTTGCTCGAATCCGTGCGCAGTTGCGCTTACCTGATGCTGAAGATCAAGACGCATCAAAAGTGATGGCTCAAAACCTTGTAATAGACAAAGCGACGCGTGAAGTGTTTTTTAATGAACAGGAAGTCACATTAACGCGTACGGAATTTGATTTACTATTATTCTTGGCAAGTAACCTTGGTCGAGTGTTTACACGTGATGAGCTACTAGACCACGTTTGGGGTTACAACCACTTCCCAACAACTCGCACCGTAGACACGCATGTTCTGCAACTAAGACAGAAGTTACCAGGTTTAGAAATTGAAACCTTACGTGGCGTTGGCTACAAGATGAAAGCGTAATGAAAAAAGCCTTACTTCCACTACTCATTTTATCCAGCGTCATCAATACTGCACAAGCAGCTGATTGGTTTAAGGATAGTGATACACTGACACAAGTACACAAGCACCTGCTAGATAACGATTTAGCCTTGATGTTTGATTCACTAGTGGAAGTTTGGCAAATTAATGCTTCGCAATCTCGCGAAGATCATCTCAATCAACTGTTCGATCAAGCATTGAACAAAGATTGTGGTAAAACGCTCACAAAAAAAACGTTACCGGATTGGGTCAGTTCGGTCGTCGTTAAAAGACACATTATTCAAAGCCCAGGTAGGGAAACATTCCGCGTGGCGATTGATGTTGAATCGGAAAGCAACATTCAAGACATCACCTTTGAGAAGTGGGTCGACAAAGTCGTTTCGTCTGATAGTGAGTTCACCAAAGGCAATCCAGTAATCAACAACGCTTCAGTGAGTATGTACAGCAAGCGTTATAGCTTAGCGTCTCAACTTGATTCAGGACTTTATCGCCTGACTGTGAAAGGAGACAGCGGTAACTCCTGGAGTACCTGGATCATTCTTGGCGAAGTGGTTATGCGTCAGCAAGTACGTTGGGCATCGAAAGATACTTGGCTGATCGATAAAAAAGCACTGCTTAATCCTTATTGCCCATTACCAAAGCTAGAAGTAGGTTTGTACGATTATGTCGATGAACGATATAAGCAGGTGTGGGGGAAAAGTTATGAATCCGATTATCCGACCAATTTAACGGGTGAAGAACTGCCCAATGATCGTTATGTTTTAGCTGTTTCAATGGTACATTCGCGCTGGCAAGGTGACATAGCGATAGAGCAAGCACAAACTATCAGTAAAACTTATGATATTTCTAGCGAAGAGTAGCTAAAGTAATTTAGAATTGAGCCGTTAATAATGTAAGGGATCTAACAAAGATAAACGGCATGAAAAATACAACTAAACTACTCGCAGCATCAATTGCATTCGCCAGTCTTCCTCTTTCAGCAGCAAACTACGCCATTGAAGCGCGTGGTGATGCGATGGGTGGTGTTGGTGTTGTTTCAGCAAATTTCCTAACAGCTCCATTCTATAACCCAGCACTTGTTGCTATTTATCGTCGTAACGATGATATGGGTATGATCACGCCAAGTTTTGGTGGTAGTTATAATGACCCCCAAGACATGAAATCAAATATTGATTCCGCTCTGGCTGCAACAAACACTGCAGATTTAGATGCAGCTCTTAAAAAACTCGATGGTAACCAAGCTAATGTTGAACTTGGTGGTGTTGTCGCATTCGCTATCCCAAATCAATTTATAGCGGCGAACCTATTCGGCAAAGCCTATACAGAATCGTTTGCTACACCAAATGTTTATAATGAAGCGTCAGCGACAGATGCCGATAAGCTTGAGTTGTCGACGGTAGAAGCCGTTGCTATTGGTGTTACCGAAGTTGGATTAACTCTCGCTAAATATCAAACCTTTATGGGGCAGCATATTTCATTTGGTATCACGCCTAAACTTCAACGTATTTACACATACAACTATGTTGCTTCTGTTAAGAGCTACGATTTGTCTGATGTAAGAGACAATGGTGAAGGTGAAACTTCTTTTAATATGGATGCTGGCGCGCTTTGGTTCACAGGTCCATTTCGAGTTGGTTTTTCGGCTACCAACTTAATATCTAGAGATATCAATACCAAAGATACATCTCAAACTTTAACGAGTACGACCAGCGGTGTGACACACAAAGTCGGTGGCCAATACGCATACAAACTAGAGCCTGTATATACCGTAGGTGCTGGTATCGTAGCGGACTACTTCACGCTTAGTGTCGACTATGACTTAAATGAAACCGAAAAGTTTACTTCGTTCAAAGATAACGAACAGATGATTCGTGTTGGTACAGAAGTTGATGTTCTACGCCAACTTCAGCTAAGGGCAGGGTACTACAAGAATTTGGCATACTCTGGTTCAGAAGGTACAGTCACTGCTGGTATCGGTTTGTCGCCACTCAATTTGTTCCAGTTAGATCTAAGTGCTAACTACACCAATGAAAATGCAATGGGTGCTTCAATCAATTTCCTTGCTAGTTACTAACAGTCCTTATATAGTTCTGCTCCTAAATAAAGGAGCAGACTATGCTAAACGACTTACCAACCCTTTCTCACGAAGAACAACAGAAAGCTGTTGAACGAATTCAAGAAATGATGACTCAAGGCATCAGCACAGCACAAGCGATCAAAATCGTTGCTGAGCAAATTCGTGAAGAAATGAGTAATAAAGAAGAGTAGGGCATCAGCCCTTCTTTTTTCACACCTTCGTGCACTATAACTAAATATTTTACCCTCTAGTAGATTATCTCGTACATACCAACTCTTTAGTTGCCCTAAATTCCTAGCTATTCAAAACCATTTAAATGCCGTTTATTCAGTAAGTTATGTTGGAGTAATCCACTTATCAGGCTTTTTTGGGCCTCTATTTGTAATTAAATTACAGCAAGATCTGAAAACAATACAACCATCATTTTTGGTGTCAGTATTTATGTCACCATTTCTAAGTGGTTAAATCTATGGCGTTTTTAAGGCTAGTGACGTTGTGACTTCTGTTTTGGCTAGGACCTGGCTTCGTTCGTTGTCTTGTAATTGATGGGGCTTTATTTAAGAGTATGTTTGGTGATAATTACGTTACACTGTAGCTTAATTTGTTGTGTGCAAGATAAGGCAGTTCGCGTGCGTGGTGGCCGTTTACCGTCTTAACATGGTCTAAATCGTCCAGAGTAATGTCAATTTTAACGGGCTTTAATCGGCACACGAATTTATCTTCAGAAAGGTGAATTCGTGTTTGCGAGAGTAACACTGTAATCAAGGTTGTCTTGCTAATGACATCGAGTTGGAATTAGTCATCGTAGTTATTTTGTATTCAACGTTTAGCACATACCAAAATATCGATTTTTGTATGTTGTTGACTAAGAAGTGCGATTTTACGGGGGTTGTGTTTAAACTGTTTATTTATAAAGTGTTGTCTGAGTGACCGGGTTTAGCTTTCTACGTACCTAACATATTAATTTTAATCTAAATATTAATATTCAAAAGACATCTAATTTCCAACCTCTACATGCATTTTAGTTGCAGTGTCACTTTAAAGAGTTGGTTTTATATGTTGGATAGTTACTTGGATTAAGTGAATAGAGAAACCTTAATCTAAGATATTGATTTTAGAGTTATAATATACTTGCCATAGCATACTATACACATATAATAACCACGCCTTATAACCATCTAAAAAGTGTGTTTATTTTTCCTCTATACGAGATTAATCCATGTACAAATTCATTTCCTCAAATAAAATCAATTCATTAACAAGTGAATTATTGCAATCTAAGCAAGACTTAAAATCTAATGTGAATATCCAAAATAACTTAAAGCAAAGGATTGCTGAGCTCGAAGCTGATAAAAATGCCATTGAAGAGAGGTATGAAGCAAGCCAAGTCATGGTCAACCGTGTCATAAACACCACATTGCCATTGCAAGATATTCGCAGTAGCCTAGCTGAATCAGCAGAGCAAACCGCTGCATTTCTGTCTTCGTATGAAGAAGAAACTCGTGATGGTTTAGCGCTGCTCGAACATTTTAAATCTAAGCTGCTCGAAACGAAAAGCAACACAATTAAAATTGGCGAGCAGGTTAATATACTTAAACTAAATGCAGAAGATATTGCTAAATTTGTCGTCACGATTGATGCCGTATCTGAACAAACTAACTTACTTGCACTCAATGCTGCGATTGAAGCTGCAAGGGCCGGTGAACATGGCCGAGGCTTTGCTGTTGTTGCTGACGAAGTAAGATCCCTTGCACAAACAGCAGGTCAATCAGCACAACAAATAAAAAGTGTAGTTTCAAAGATTAGTGATAATACAACGGCATGTCATGATGATATGCAAAAAGTTAATATGGAATTCGATACATTAGGAGACCAATCTGAAGAACTCGTTGATATTATTACTATTTTAGTAACCAACTCACATAAACTTTATGTGCTTGTAAAAAGAAGCTATAACCAAATATTTTTGAGGCTTGTTGCCTTAGACCATGTTGCTTGGAAAATCGACGTTTACAAAAATATTAACAGTAACATAACTGATATCGACAATATTGTAGACCACCATAATTGCCGATTAGGTCAATGGTATTATAAGGGGCGTGGTCGTGACTTATTATCCGATATAACCAGCTTCAAGAACCTAGAAAGACCTCATGAGGAAGTGCACCTTTACGGTAAAAAAGCGGTTCAAGCAAAAATTGATGGTGATCTAGAATTGTCATTTCAATATTTGGAACAAATGGAAAGCTCAGCAGATAACGTTATTTCTGGTTTGGAAATATTAGCTCAAGAGCTAAAAGCCTTGCTTACTCGAACTTAATCGGTTCAATTATGGTGAGTGGCTTGCTGCGCTTAACCGAATAAGATCGTGGGTACGTAACATGCTCAATGAGAAGGTCGGCTTGTCCGGCCTTTTTGATGCTCGTTAGAAAATCATTGTTAAACGTAATCAGTAACATAAGTTTCGAAGCACAGATGATTTTTCGTGCCAAGATCAATCAAGCCTTGTGGTGATGAACTTAAGGGACATTTTAACTTTGGAAAATAGTGACATTACAACTTTGCGCCTACATATTCTGTCAATCCCATTTTAAAATGTCCTTATTTGTCCCCAATAGAAATGTCCCCTTGTTAAGTCTTTCGACTGGAGGCTTTGAAGGGGTCAGTGAGGACAGGGTTGATGGCTCGAGGCGCGGTTTGTAAGGCTCTTTGTTGTGCACGGCGCTTGGGCGCTTTCTTACTGCGGGTTCGTTGCTGTTGTTGTTCGAATTCTTGTTGTTGTTGCTGAGCAAATTTTAAAACTTGGCCGAGGCGTTTGTTGTCGACGATTTGGGTTTGTTGAACGTGCTCGAGTTTGTCGAAGGTTTTGAATTCGAGTTTTCGATGCCCGTACTGAATGGCGATTTCTCCATTTGGGTAGTCGAGTACCTTCACGGTTTCGTGCATTAATCGGCTGTTTTCTTCGGTGGGCTCAATGAGATAAATTACTTTATCGTATTGAAATGTCAGTGATTTTGAGAGCTTGCGGCTTTCTTGCCAACTGAAAATATCGTCGAGTTCTTGCTTGGATTCTCGAACCGGACGATGCATGTTTTTCGGGTATTGAGCGGGCTTAGCAAAGCGGTGGTTAAAATCGGCGATGAAGTAGGGAAGCCAGGCGTTGGCTTGCTCGATGGTGTTGATGCCTTGTAAGCGCATCTCTTTAACCAGCCGGTCTTGCAACGTGAGATTGGCTCGCTCAACACGGCCTTTGGCTTGGGAGCTGTTGGCACAAATGAGTTCTATCGCCAGCTCTTTCAGCACGCGCCCGTATTGGGTCTGGCCAACTTGTTTGTGTTTCTCCTGATTCACTCTAAATATGGAGTGTTTGTCGCTGTAAAATGCGATGGGTTTACCGTGCTCATTGAGGTATTCACGCGTCGCCAACATGTAGTCAAACGCGGATTCCGTTTCGCTGAATCTTAGGTTCATCAAGCGGCCAGTTGCATCGTCAATGAACACCAATAGGCAGCATTTGTCGCTGCGGCCTTCAAACCAGTCATGATGGGAGCCGTCAATTTGAATAAGTTCACCCAAGCAATCACGACGGTAACGAGGCTGATAGATCCGAGGTTTTCGTTGTGAGTGCGGGATCCAAAGGTTATCGGCAATCATCCATTGGCGAAGTGTCTCTAACGAGATAGCTAAATTATGATTTTCTATGATCTTTTCACGTGCAAATGTGGGCGAGAAATCAGAATAGTGTTTATGGATAGTCGAAAGAATCTCTTTGCGATATTCGTCAGAATAACGTCGATTACTGGGTTTACCTCTAGAAGCATGGGTTAAACTAGCCGCACCATGTTCACGTAGTTTGTTCATTAACCTTTGAACTTGACGCTCACTTAACGAAAGTATCTCTGCCGCATCAGTACGACGCAAACGATGTTCACAGACGTCTTGAATAACTTTGAATCGACTAATTTCTTTTTCACTCATGGCAATCAACATCTCAGGAGTCCTTAGTAACCGAAGCTGGTACATGAAATGTAGTCAGCAACCAGTGCTAAGGTGACATTTTAATCTGGCTCAAAAGTGACATTACTATCTGGGGCTTACAGATTCGGTGCGTATTATGTACGTTATGTTAAATTCGCTGGGGTTAAAGATAAGTTCATGAGTGAGGTAGGATCAATGACTTACCCACACGGTTTGTCCGATACAAAACTTTTATGATAGCTTACCACTCACCATTACGGGTTTCTTATAAGTTCATATTCATCGAGATTTAACAGTATTTACCATAAAGCACTGTAAAGAGCTGCGATAACATCTTCATTCTTATGGGACTTTAGCTTTACAAAATCTAGGTCATCTAGTCCCTTGATTACTTTCTCAAATCCTTTGATGTTGCCCTGTTTGTACTATGATATCAGTCTTTTTAAAGTACGGTGATGCTCTCCAAGTTTGTTAAGAAGGTCTAGTCCTGATTACAAGTGATAGAACGAATCGTGCCCAATAGAGCTAACGACACGCAGGACAAGCGAACTGAAGTGGCTGAACGTCACGGTTAGAGAATCCTATACGACAATCTATCAAGGTGTCGCATGTATCGCATTTATAGCGAGTGCAAATATTCATGTTAAATCACTTTATAATAAGGACTTACTTCAATAATTCTTACTATATGCATCACTAATATAGTGAGTACAAATCCCCCCCCTCAGGTATGATGCACGGGTACGAAGCATGGTTTTCATTGATACAGAGCTCTTTGACCAGTTAAAACACACCATATTACCTAGCTATAATAACTATTGCAGAACCAATCAGAGCTGTATAATGCATCGAACAACGCATATTCTAAGTTTATGGGAAGAAATTTATTCTTATGATTTTCAACGAAAGCTGTTTTTCTAAGAGAACCAATATATTTTTTTAGGTTAGCTCCTCCTTTAGAGTCATATATTTCTTTAAAATCTTCGTCAACATCCACAAAGATACTATCTACATGTGTAAATAGTGTATCTTCTAAGTCATACGCTAAGATATGGTTAATTATCTTTAGTCTGTTTTTCTTGCTGAGGTTATTTGGAATTTTAAAAGTGAAATTTAATGGTTTTCTATTATAAACTTCAATCTCCAACCAGTGATTTTTAAATAAAAAACCATCAAAGTATGGGTGTGGCAAATTATCTAGGTGACTTGAAGGAAGCTCATCATTCTTGATTCTATTACAATCGCCACATGTTGGAATTAGGTTAAGTGGATAAACATAAAAGTTTGGGAAAATCGAAGAAGGAAGAAAATGATCTAAAGATGATCGTTCAGTTGCATATCCTTTTTGACAAGCTGGACATATTAAACTGGTAGAAAAAACTTTCTTTCTCATTCCGGTTTTAGGTAAATATGATTTATAAAGTAAATTTAGAGTAGTTTTGTTTTCGTCAGATATCGTTGATATATGACGTGATATGTTATGTAACTTGCCCAATTGACCGAGGGTTTTGTAAATTTTAAAGTCGTCTAAAAGATCTTTTTTAATCAGTTTTAATTCTTTTCTCTTAACCTTAGAACTACCTGTATTATTAAGGTAGAATTCAATTACACGGTCTTGTTGAAATTCGTGAATTTTATGGAATTTATTTATCATCTTCATTCCTATATAACTGCGTCCATGCCAGTTTTCTAGCTTCAGAACCGATAGTGTCTATCTCATCAATATTTTCCTTTGTAATATCTTCAGATGCTACTAAATCACTAATAGTTTTATGAAAACCGACCTTCTGGTAGCCGAAGGCGGTTCGTGTAAGCTTAGAAACGTTTTGACCGTATGTAGTTATATGAGGACGATCAAATATAGCTTCGTTATCTACGCGGCGGAGAACATAGACATTAGAAGACAAAATCTCTTGAAGGATAATTGGAGAATGTGTTGCAAATATGATCATTCCATTGTGAGTGTTACATATGACTTGCAATGATTGGAGGAAAGCACCTAACAAAGGTGGATGAAGATGAGTTTCTGGTTCATCGAACAGTGTAATCATACCTTGACGAAGTTTATTCATTAATAATACTAAAGTATGAATTACTATACGGTGACCAGAACTTAACTCATTATAGATAGAAATGATTTCATCAATGTTACTAAAGTTAGTCTGAATGTTATTTACATGCTCATATAAATACTCAACTTTACATAGAGGCTCGAATACTTCAGATAAATACTTTTGATCTGACCTTTCTATCAATTTCTCGAATGCAGACTTAAACTCATCTCGAAGATCTGCTGGACCTTTAAAACTACCTGAATCATTGTGCAACCCTAAGTAATCATACTTATAACCTTTTGGTATAGAAGGCAAGTTATTATCAAATGCAGAAAAGCTTGCATATATAACTCTATCTATATATGGTATTTCTAATTCTTGATTTAAAACATCAGATAACTCTGGAATACAAAGGTGACAAGTAAAATCATTGTGAGCAATTTTATTTACAAGCTCTTTTAAAATTGTTGTTTTACCAACACCATTATTCCCTATTAACGAATGGATATTTGAATTGCGATATATATTATCGTTATGATTTACAGAAAAATCAATTTCCTCATTATCATAGGTGAATTTGACGGTATAGCTTAATTTATCGTTTTTACCATTAAATACAAGATTGAAACTGACGACATCTAATGCTGTGACATCTCGCATCAATGAAATAATTAAAGCTGATTCACTGTAGTTCTCTACCCATAATTTATAGTTGAATGAAATATCATTTAAACTTGATAGAAATAGACTACCATAGTTTGTAGATAAGCTTCTTAGATTTGTATAGAACTCTTTATCTTGCCCTAAAGAAAAGTAATTTCCGTCCAAAGCTTCAAGCTTACCATTTTGTAATGGACGCTCGCCTTCAGTAAGACCTTTCTTTGCGACTTTAACATGTCCTATTATTTGATAACTTTTATCTTCACCTATAAAGTATAACTCGTAGGTCGTACGATACGAATAGTCATCCCACGAGTTATTTTTCAAGAAAAAAGAGTTTTTGCATCTTTGTGTAAAATCAGGGATGCTACTACCAACAAAGCAAATGAAGTCATTAGACATATCTACATAAATCCTTATATAACAATTAGATAATGAACAATTATAAATGGAATTACATAATTAAATACAGGTATTTTATAGCTATCTTTTTTTGAAATGTGAGCGCTAACACTAAAGTTGTATCAGCGTAACTAGGGATATATGAAGATACTACTATAGTTAAGTTTACTTGTTTTAGTTGTGAATTCGAATTAGTAAACTCGAGGGAACTATTGCTAGATTTTGCAGGCTAAAGTTTTGTCAGAAAACGGAGTTCAAAGTCGCTATTGATTCAAAATTCGCTCTTTGTGTTCTCGGGATTGAATAGTTGCTGTACTATAGCTTATACACACTAACTATTTAGGCACATTAATCGATCACAACTGGCGTTAAATGGTAAGTAATTGTTCGAGTTTTGAGTAAAGTAGGTTCAGTTTAGTTGTGTCATATCTCACGTATAGTATTCGTGAAGCTCATGAAGTTGAATAGACAGTTTTGGTTGATATTCATACAGCCATTCATAAGTTCATGAACTAAATTTTGGTTCATGAATTTTAGCGCGTCAATCCACTTGAGATAAAATATATTAAATATAATAGCTTATATGACTTGTACGCCACTCACTCACGTACCTTGACGAAACCCAGAATTCGGTATTTATAAGGCAGGTATCTTTGTGTGATGCCCTGCCTTTATTTCGTATCTGTACTCTCTGAATTCTACTGTGTATTTAACCATAGTGGCTATTTACCATAAAATACCTAATAACCAGTGATAATAATCTTCGATTTTACCCCTGGCATTAGTTAGAGCTTAACCGCCAGCAAATTTAACTTTGTAGCCTTTCTTTTCAAGATGCGCTTTGAGCTTGTCACGAGCGTCGCCTTGAATCTCGATGTTGCCATCTTTTACTGAGCCGCCACAGCCGCACACTTTTTTTAGTTCTGCCGCCATTAACTTTAATGGTGCGTCATCTAGGTCTAAGCCTGTTACGATAGAAACGCCTTTGCCTTTACGGCCTTTGGTTTCTTTTTGGATTCGAACAATACCATCACCTTTAGGGCGCTGGACTTTCTCTTCTTCAGGTTTAATACGACCTGTTTCAGTTGAATATACTAGGCTCATAATTTTACTTCTTTTGCTGTGCTGCTTTTTGTTTTGCGAGTAAGAAAGCCTCTATATGACGCTGGATTGCAATCTTGCCACCTTTAATTAGGCGCCCGTTAAACATGCAATACCAAGCGTTAGGCTCACCGGTATCATTTTTAATTTGGTAACCATGGAAGTTTTCAGTTAAGCCGCCACCAGACGCCCTCGACCTGTTTAACGCTGTAAACTCTTTCGGGTCAATAAGGGTCGCAGTATCAATCCACCAATCAATACTCTTTTTCACAGCAGGTAAATTGCCTTGAATAATGTTGTTTTTTAGCTTGGCACGCCAAACGGTGTTGTTTGCATCCGCTGATTGTAGAGGAACGCCTCGGTAAACTGAATTCGCCATATCCATTGATCATCGTTTTGTTTTCATTACGTTAATCATAAGTATACTTCTAATGATATCAAGCATAATATGGTAAAAACACCTGTTGAGGTACGGTAATTTGAGAAAAAAAGTCCCGATTTTAACCGACTCTGTGACAATTAATTCATTTGTTGAAAAATTAAACAGCCACGCGACAATTGAAATTATAGATGAGTTAACAGGATATCAGTACTCTCGAAACTCCTTATTGGGTATCTACAGTGACTGGAATCGCTACCATGCGTACTGTACTAAAAATCGTATCAACACACTTCCTGCATCGATTACTGCTGTTCGGCGTTTTCTTGAGACTGAATCCAGTGAAAGAAAATTTGCGTCTTTGAAACGTTACACTGCAACACTTAGCTTGTTACATACTGTGTTGAGCTTTGCCAACCCAATCAAGCATAGGCAAGTTCGCTTTACCCTGCTCCACTTGCAAGCCAGGATGGCTGGTGATGCGAAACAAACCAATGCCATGACATCCACACACCTCACAGAGTTAAACACGTTACTTTCCCATGAGAAATCGAGCTTAAAAGAGATCCGAGATATCGCGATTTATAATGTGATGTTCGAGTGTGCTTTAAAGCGATCAGAACTAAAGACGTTGTTGATGGATAATGTCGAGAGCGTTGAGAATGATTACCAGATTACAATAAAAGATTCAGTGTATAGGCTATCGCGAGTAGCAAGCGCCGCACTTGAACGTTGGTTTTCGTTTACTGGAACACAAGACGAGTTGCCTGTGTTTCGTGCGATAGATAAACATGAAAATATCAGTCTGCAACCTTTAGATGATTCGTCGATCTACAGAATATTGAGAAGAGCAAGTGACTTACTTCAATTGGCTGACAACCACCACTTCTCCGGGAATTCGATTCGTGTAGGTGCTGCACAAGAACTGTCGAAACAAGGCCTTAAGGTGAGAGAAATCCAAGATTTTGGTCGTTGGCTCAGCCCTGCAATGCCTGCGCAATATGTGGGTTATTCGGGTACATCTGAGAGTGAGAAGATGAAGTTTAAAGCACTAATCCCTTGGCAATAAGCTGATGGCCTTGTTCAGAGGCGGCTTGTTTATCTGCAGTTTTTTATAGGCAGGTTTTTTATAGGTAGATTGTAATAAACGACTTGGTCAATCAAACAACTGACTTGAAAAACGAAAAGCTTCCGACTTACATACAAATAGCGCCTTGGCAGGTAAGCTCAAGGCGCTATTATGCTATCTAATGAGTTATTTAAAACTGGATAAACTAAGCAAGGCTCGTTCTCACGCAGTTCTCTAAGAACTGGCTGAATTTGTGGCCATCATGTTCAACCATTTTTGGGAACATGGAAATTGGCGTCATACCTGGGAAGGTATTCACTTCGTTCAGGTAGATCTCATTGTCTTGTGTTAGGAAGAAATCGATACGAGACAAGTGACGAAGCTTCATCTGTGTGAATACCTTGCGGGCGCTGCCTGCAATCAATTCACGTTGTTCATCGGTTAAGTTAGTTGCTTCAACTTCAGTAATTGAGTGGCTGTCTGCACTGTACTTCTCTTCGTAAGAGTAAAATGCGCCATTCGGTGCAATCACCTCGCCTGGCTTACTTATCTGTAGCTTGCCATCGATTTCATAAGCGGCAACTTCTAGCTCTCTTGGCACCACTGATTTCTCAATAAGTACTTGATCAGAGAAGGTAAATGCCTTGTTGATTGCTTCACTTAAATCATCTACTTGATTGACTTGGTAGCAGCCAACGGAAGAACCCTGACGAGCCGCTTTGACGAACACTTTCCCCCAACTTTCAAAGGCTTGTGTCGCTTGCACATGAGCTTGTTCAGTATTGTCGGATAAGAACAGATACGGCGTATTTGGGATACCCAGAGCGTCGTACCAAAGTTTTGATGTGATTTTATTGAAGCTGTTGTTGCTTGCTTCAGAACCACAACCTAGGTACGGAATTTTAGCCATTTCAAACAGTGATTGAATGTCACCTGTTTCGCCAGGGAAACCATGAATACAAGGGACAATGAAATCGACTTTAGATGCTAAGTTGTCGCCACGTAAGGTTTGATCGTTAATATCAAGATAAACCAACTCACCAGAATCAAGACACCAGCCTTCGTTTTTAATTTCAACTCTCACAACGTTAAAATCTGCAACGCTATTAAGTTGTTCAAAAAGATAATTGGCTGAAACGATAGACACTTCATGCTCT
The DNA here is from genome assembly GCF_024347635.1 of Vibrio tasmaniensis. NCBI lineage: Bacteria > Pseudomonadati > Pseudomonadota > Gammaproteobacteria > Vibrionales > Vibrionaceae > Vibrio > Vibrio tasmaniensis. The sequence goes on along the minus strand of NZ_AP025511.1, from coordinate 1,455,293 downwards.
GAAGATCCACCGCCGCAAAGTAGAAGGATGTTTGTGGTGTTCATGGGTAAATTCGGTCCTTGAAACTAGGAATACTGACTTCAATGATAAACAAAAGTCGAAATAGGTACAGTGTTTTGAATGCTAAAGTTGTCATCTAAGGAGTGAGCGATTAACTATTAAACAAAACCAACCGTCATAAAACAAAAGAAGGAGCATTTGCTCCTTCTTTATGATTTAAAACTTAGTTTAACTTGTTAAGCGTTGGGTATTCAGAGTTCTTGATGTCATCAATGCTTTTTACGAATGGCTTCAAGTTTTGAAAGCTGGTAGGCAGAGAGGAAATCGCCTTTTTAGCATCTAAGCGTGTCGCGTAGTCACCGTAAAGTACAGTGAACCACTTGGTACCGTTAACCATTTTGTAGTTTTCCCAAATTGGCTGGGAAGTCGTTGGTAGCATTTTCACAAAAGAATCGACTTTGGCTTGGCTGCCAACAGCCACAACTTGAACTGTGTAACCAAAGCGCTGGTTCATGTCTTGTTGCTTCTTGGTTGGAGCTGTGATTGTCGCAACCGGCTTAGCTCTAGTCGTGTGAGTGATTTTTTGTTCTACAGGTGCGGTTCTGACAACGTTAACCACGTTCTCTTCAACAACGGCAGTTTGCTCAGATTGAGATACAACAGGAGCTTCAACTTTAGCCGTTTTGAACTCTTCTTGATAACTATCTGACGTTACGTTGGTAACGTAGTTGTCAGATACACATGCAGCCAAGAGCAGTGGCAAAGTCACAATTGCAAGTTTTTTCATGGAAAGCTCTATATCCTTAATAATAATTACTACTATAAATCATGCCGATACGTCGGTTTAGAATCAAGTTAACTTTAAGATTATACACCATTAGTGGGTGACCTATTTCACAAACTTTATGCAGTGTCTGCTTATTCATCTTAATTCGGTGAATTTGCAATCAACCCGTGAGTGAAAAGTAAGTTACGATGAACTTACGTGCATTGCTAGGATATGTCTATGAATCATCTTGATCCCCTACTTAAACCCCGTTCAATCGCTGTTGTTGGTGCTTCTCAACGAGAAACGCGTGCAGGATATATCGTCATGAACAATTTGTTACACGGGGATTTTAAAGGTGCGGTGATGCCGGTAACACCAAAATACGATTCTGTGGCGGGCGTGCTCTCTTACAAAAACATTCTGTCACTGCCTATCGTGCCTGACCTTGCTATTCTGTGTACCAACGCGACACGCAATGTGACCATTTTTGAAGAGTTAGCCAAGAAAGGCATCGCTTCTGTCATTGTACTCTCCTCCGACATGCAACAGCAAAGTGATAATGGTGAGACGTTTGATGAGAGATGTATTGCAATAGCCAAAGCAAACAATATCCGGGTACTTGGTTCCAATAGCTTGGGAGTTATTCTTCCGTGGTTAAATTTGAATGCCTCTTTCTCTCCGGTGACGGCGCTGCCAGGTAAAATTGCCTTTGTTTCTCAATCCGCAGCAGTGTGTACCACGATTTTAGATTGGGCGAACGATAAAGAGATCGGCTTCTCGGCGTTTATCTCGATAGGTAATGGCAATGACATCGAATTCTCGGAGCTGTTGGATTATCTGAGTACCGACTCTCACACCGAAGCAATATTGCTTTATGTCGATAGTATTAAAGATGCGAGGCGCTTTATCTCTGCTGCGCGTGCAGCGTCACGTAATAGACGAATTCTGGTGTTGAAAGGCGGACGAACCGCTAAAGGCCGGGCGGCAGCAATGCTACATACTGGCGGTGCCGATACGTTAGATATTATCTATGACTCAGCGATCCGACGCAGCGGCATGCTACGAGTTAAGAACTTACACGAACTGTTTGCAGCGGTAGAGACTCTGACTCATTCAGTGCCATTGCGTGGAGAGCGCTTGGCTATTGTGACCAATGGCGGCGGCCCTGCGATCATGGCGGTGGATACCCTTTTTGACCGTGGTGGTAAGCTTGCCGAGTTTTCTGAAGATACGCTAGAGAAACTCAATAAGGTTTTGCCATTGAGTTGGTCTCAGAGTAATCCAATCGATATTGTGGGCGATGCAGGTGAGCAACGCTATATCGATACGATAAACATCTTGCTTGATGGTGATGAAGCGGATGCGATTCTTATCATGCACAGCCCTTCTGCGATCGCACATTCAGCTAAAACAGCTGAGCGAATTATTGATGCCATAAAAAAACATCCTCGCCACAAGCGTTTTAACATCCTAACGAATTGGTCTGGCGAGCTAACAGCAAAGCCAGCACGAAAGTTGTTTACTGAAGCGGGTTTTCCAACGTATCGAACACCTGAAAGTTCAGTGGTCGCATTCATGCACTTGGTCGAGTACAGACGTAACCAGCGTCAGTTAATGGAAACGCCAACCACGGCAGAAAAAGTCCATATTGAAGACTTAGCCGATGCAAAAAGTTGGATAGAACGACAACTACTGGATAAAGATACAGTTAGCCTTGATACGCATCAAAATAGCCAATTTTTCAAGCACTTCAACCTAGATGTATTACCAACTTGGATAGCTTCTGACCCAAGTGAAGCGGTACATATTGCCGAAACGATTGGTTACCCAGTCGCAGTTAAACTACGCTCGCCAGACATTGCACACAAATCGGACGTGCAAGGAGTCATGCTTAATTTAAGAAACAGCAATGAAGTCGCGAATGCGGCTCAGGCGATTCTCGATCGCTCTCAACTGTCGTTCCCTACTGCGCATATTCATGGCTTGTTAATTCAAGGAATGGCCAAACTCGCCGGCGGGCAAGAACTACGTGTAAAAGTGACAACGGACGAAACCTTTGGTCCTATCATTTTACTTGGTCAAGGAGGTTCAGAATGGGATGAATCCATTGATGCTGCTGCCGCCTTTCCACCACTCAATATGACACTGGCGCGTTACTTGATCATTCGGGCGATAAAAAGTGGCAAGATTCGCCTGCAAAAACTACCTAACCCGATTGATATTGAAGGTCTCTCTGAATTGTTGGTGCGTATATCTCAGATGGTAGTGGATTGCCCTGAAATACATGATTTGGATATCCATCCAGTACTGGCCAATGGTGACAAGTTCACGATATTAGATGCCGATATCATCTTGAAAGCATACCAAGGCGATCCTCAAGAACGTCTTGCGATTCGCCCTTATCCAGTCGAATTGGAAGAGAATATCGTACTTAAGGACGGCACTGAGGTGTTGTTACGCCCGATCCTTCCTGAAGACGAGCCGCTTCATGCTGATTTTATTCATCGTGTATCCAAAGAAGACCTTTACAAGCGTTTCTTTAGTGATGTGGGTGAATTCAATCATGAGGCGTTGGCTAACTTTACTCAGATTGACTTTGATAGAGAAATTGCATTTGTGGTCGTTCGAAAGGAACAAGGCGTACCCGCGATTATTGGCGTATCGAGAGCGCTGATTAACCCAGAGAACACCGATGCAGAGTTCGCTATTCTGATACGTTCCGATCTGAAAGGCGTCGGATTAGGCCGCATTTTGATGACTAAGGTTATTGACTACTGTCGTACAAAGCAGACCAAGCAGATGTCGGGCATGACGATGCCGACCAACCGAGGGATGTTGACACTAGCCCAGAAGCTGGGCTTTGAGCTAGATATCAGTTTTGAAGACGGCACTGCAGATATGGTGTTGCCGTTACTTTAACGCCCATGTTTTTTTTAGGTGTTGAATACACCAAGACTTGGCGTCGCCCATCTTGTTGCGTCGCCAAGCCATTACGATGTCGATAGGCTGTGGTTCGGTACCCGAAATTTGTTGTAGAACGCCAGATTCAATCAAAGGTTTAGCTACACTATTCGGTAAGGTGCCGATCCCTAACCCTGCAGTTAGAGCCTCTACCTTGGCTGGGAAGCTTGTTACGGTTAAACGTGGCTGCTTTTCTAGAATATTGATGCTTAATGCAGGTTGGTCACGCGCTGTATCTGCAATTGCGATAACCCTGTAACTTTCTCTCGCCTTTTGGTCGAAATCACCAGATCGCTTATGAACATAATGATTCGATGCTGCAACCCATACCATTTCCATCTTACCGATAATGTCACTTTTCATATCGTTTGGTATGGTGTCAACCTTTGGGCACACCAATAAATCAGCTCGGCCGTCTGAAAGAGATTCCCAACATCCAGCTAGAATCTCTTCTTGTAATCGAACCCTAGTTTTACTTATTTTTCCGAGTTCATCGACTAATGGGAAGAAATTAGCAATCGGAATAATGCCATCAAAGGCAATCGTTAAATCCAACTCCCAGCCATTAGCAAGAATACTCGCGTCATTAACGAGCTGTTCAGTGGCACCAAGAATGATCCTTCCTTGCTCTAATATTAACTGCCCCGCTTCCGTGAAATTTGCACGGTGGCCTGAGCGATCAAAAATCATAATATCTAAGTCTTGTTCTAGCTTCTGGATTTGATAACTCAATGAAGAAGGTGCTCGGTCCATTTCATTAGCCGCTGCCGCGAAGCTTCCACGACGATCAATGGCATCTAATATGTGTAAGGCTTCAAGTGTTATTGGGCTATGCATAACTTTCCTACTTTGTAAGTGAGATCTGAATCACAAAAAGAGAAGCATTCACGTAGTGAATGGAACTGAAAAACTCTTTTTAATACATGTGTTTAATGACGCTAATTATGAATTAGTTGATAACATTGAAAATTATTTAAATGCAAATAATAGTAATTATCATTTAGATCCAATATCATCTTTCGCAAATCAAGATGATATTATGGAACTAAGGTAACTATCAGATGTATAAGCAATCCCTACTCTCTGCTTCAATCGTTTTAGCGCTTTCATCAACATCAGCCTTTGCTGAAGATTATGCCCTATTTGACGAGGTTGTTGTATCAGCAACGCGTACCGAACAAAACAAAGAAGACGTTTCAAGCTCAATTGAGTCTGTCTCTGCAAAAGACATAGATAATCAAATGTCTAGCGACATAAAGCAAGCTCTTCAATACACGCCAGGGGTAGAAGCTCAAGGCGGTGGCCGTTTTGGTATTTCAGGCTTTAACATCCGCGGTGTTGAAGGTGATCGCGTTAAACTTATGGTAGATGGAGTTCAACAACCTACACCATATAACCCTGGCGCTTCTGAGCAACGTAAATATTCGAATGCGATCGAAGTCGATACATTAAGTGTCATAGAGGTGAATAAAGGCCCTGCTTCTACGCTTTACGGTTCAGATGCCATTGGTGGTGCAGTACTGCTAAGAACTAAAAATCCAGAGGATATGCTTAGAACTGACGGGGATGAAAACCGTTTTGGCATCAAATCTACCTATACATCTGCAGATGAACAGTTCAAGAACACAGTTTCTTGGGCGATGCGTAAAGATAAGTTAGAAACGATCGTTATGGCGACATACGCTCAAGGCCACGAGACAGAAACTCATTCATCAGGAAGCGAAGTTCAAGGTCCAGATCGTGGTGCAGAGAACCCGGCAGATACGGAATTAAGTAATATATTAGCGAAAGCATTCTACAATGTATCAGATTCAAATAAGGTTGGTATTACAGTAGAGCATTACCAACGTCAATATGATGAAGATGAGCTAAACTACAATGGCTATCAGCTTATGCCGGGTTTTGTATATACTGATAATTACAACAAAGACACCAACAAACGTTTTCGTGCAACATTGGAACAACAGCTTAAGCTAAGCTCTTCAATTGCTGACTCTTTAGACTGGTCTCTAAGTTACCAAGACTCAAGTTCTCTGAATAAAAACTACGATACAACTCGCTTCAACGGACGTCGACTTCGTGAGCGTGATGCTTCTGATGTAAACATGCAAGTTGATACACAGCTTTCTAAGCTAGTGAATATTGATGGTGCGGATCACGAATTCACATATGGTTTCACATACCTGAAGAATGACTTTGAGCTCGAAAACTACGACCATAAGTTTGACCGAGGCACTGTTACACCGGGTAGTACTGGTATCCCTGATGCAGAAATAACGCAATGGGGTGTGTTTGTTCAAGACCAAGCATTTTTCATGGAAGACAAGTTGATTGTAACTGGCGGTCTTCGTTATGACTCATTTGTTGCTGACCCATCAACGGATGAAGGCTACAAGACTCAATATGAGAAGAATAAAGATGACGCCATCACAGCTAAGCTAGGTTCAGTTTACCACATCAATGACAACCTATCGGTATTTGGTCAAGTTGGACAAGGGTTTAAAGCACCTTCAGTTTACGACCTCTACTACTTCTACACTCGAGGTGCCATCATTGAAGCCAACCCTAACTTGAAAGCAGAAAGAAGTATCTCTTACGAACTTGGTCTTCGTGGCAATAATGAACATGCTCGTTTTGAACTAAGCACTTTCTACACAGATTACTCAGATTTCATTAACCAGACGAAATCGGGTAAACAAGGCGGTAAAGACGTATACACCAAAGAGAACTTAGATAAAGTGACAATCTATGGTGCAGAGCTTTCGTCAACGATTAATCTTGACACCCTGTTAGACGCACCATTTGGTACCTACACTCGTTTAGCTGTGGCTTATGCTGATGGTGAAGATAAATCTACAGGTAAATCCATTGATTCAGTAGCACCACTAACGGGTACGCTAGGTCTTGGTATCGAACGCGAGACTTTCGGTTCAGCTTTAAATGTTAAGATGGTTGCTGCGAAAGATGAGTGGAACTCTGATGACAACGTAAACGTGGCTGGATACACAGTTGTTGATTTGACTGCTTATTACCGCCCTGTCACGGATTTAACCTTGCGAGCGGGTCTATTCAACGCATTAGACAAAAAATATTGGCTGTACAATGACATGTCAGGCCGTGGGCACGATTCTAAGTTCAACACCGATATTAAGTCTCAACCGGGTCGTAACTGGGGTATATCTGCAAACTACGAGTTCTAACTGGTTAGAAATCTAGTTCGTTGTAGAGCTAAGTTTATTAAAGGCCTAGGTCATTAAAGATCTAGGTCGTTCCAGAATAAAGCCATACAAAAAATACTGTAGAAACTAAAAAGCCAGCTTACTATAAGCTGGCTTTTGTTATTTCACTAAAAGTTGTATCAAAAAGGGGTAAAGTGAAATTATTTCTCTGCCATTTCTTTCTTTACCATTACTGCAGCAGCAATGATGAAAGTGATGATTAGGCCTAGTTCCATGATTAACTCCAAAGAAAATTAACATTAAACATATAATTCGCGAGCATGATAACAACAACCGATACAGAATGATACTTTTTAACCACCAAATCACTTTTTATTCGATTTAGATCAAAAAAGATGCCCTAGAGCATCTTTTTGTACGTTAACTATTCATGAAATCACTCAATCAACCAGGGAAACCATCAGGGTTTGTTGACTGCCAGCGCCATGTATCTTCAGTCATTTCAGCCAGTGTGCGTGTCGCATTCCACCCCAATTCTTTCTGAGCTTTCGCTGGGTCGGCCCAACACTCTGCGATATCTCCTGGACGACGCTCAACGAGTTTATAAGGTATCGCTTGGCCGCTCGCTTTCTCGAAGGCTTTAACCATATCTAATACACTTGAACCGTTTCCAGTACCTAGGTTATAGATGTGAAGACCGTCTTTACGCCCTACTTTCTCAAGTGCTGCAATGTGTCCATCAGACAGATCCATAACGTGGATGTAATCACGAACACCAGTGCCATCCTTTGTTGGGTAGTCACTACCAAATACAGATAGGAATTCACGTCGGCCAACTGCAACTTGAGATACAAATGGCATTAAGTTGTTTGGAATACCTTGCGGGTCTTCACCGAGTTCACCACTTGGATGTGAACCTACTGGGTTAAAGTAACGCAACAGTGTAATGCTCCAATCTGAATTAGCCTTTTGGAAGTCAGTTAAGCACTCTTCAACCATGAGCTTACTGCGACCGTAAGGGTTAGTCGCACTTGTTGGAAAATCTTCTGTGATAGGAACACTAGCAGGATCGCCATAAACCGTTGCTGAAGAGCTGAATACTAAGGTTTTAACACCAGCATCACGCATTGCATCGACAAGCACTAACGTACCGTTTACGTTGTTGTCATAGTATTCAAGAGGCTTAGCAACAGATTCACCGACCGCCTTTAGACCAGCAAAATGAATCACGGCTTCAATGTTGTGTTGCTTCATGGTTTCAGTTAAAAGCGCTTTATCACGAATATCGCCTTCTATGAAATCAGGGCGAACGCCAGATACTTTTTCGATGCGCTCTAAAACGCTTGGTTTACTGTTGTACAAGTTATCGAAAAGTACAGGTGTCATACCTGCGTTTATCATCTGAATACTTGTATGGCTACCAATGTAACCCATGCCACCTGTAACTAAAACATTCATGTTTAGCAGACCTTTTAATTAAAACACTTAAGCTAATGCTTATGATACAACAGCTTAAGGTAAGTCCACAAACTCTGAGCTGATAAACTTTTATTAGACAATGTTAACTGACCTTTTTCCTATGTGTTTTACTTGGTGTTTTCCCTATCGCCAACCCTCAGAGCTACATCAATGTTTCCATGTGATTCATCACCTTATGTTTGCTCCATAAACCGGAAACAAAATAGATGGAACGCTGTTTGTCGAACACTTCTTTTTCAATTATCTTTAACCATAGTTTCTATGCGTTATTGATGAAAGGAAGCATTTTTCACAATCCATACTTTAGCGGGTTTGAACCATGCAATGACCTTATAGCGAATGCAGTTTTTGGTGTCGAAAATTTGAGTTAGGTCACTGTTTATTTATGGTATTTATAAGACCGTCATTACTCAACTCAACGTAAAGGATTAGCATCACGTGACAACGAAGATTTTGCTTAATTGCGACATGGGAGAAAGTTTCGGTAATTGGAAGATGGGCGATGATGAATCGGTCATGGAATGGGTCGATATGGCAAACATCGCTTGTGGCTTTCACGCGTCTGATCCGCACGTTATGTCCAAAACCATAAAACTGGCGCAGCACTATCACACCCAAATCGGTGCTCACCCTGGTTATCAAGATTTAGTCGGGTTTGGTCGCCGTTCTATTCCTCATACTATGGACGAAATCAGTGAGCTGGTTTGTTATCAAGTCGGTGCATTACAAGCCCTTTGCCGCTATCACCACACCTCTGTTGGTTATGTGAAACCTCATGGTGCCCTTTACAACGATATGATGGCGAACATTGATGTGTTTAATGCGGTAGCCCAAGCCGTCGCTGAATTTAACATCCCCTTAATGATCCTCTCTTCATCCGACAATCAGCAGTATTTAGATATTGCTGACGGTTATGACTTACCCCTCTTGTTTGAAGCGTTTGCCGACCGTGCATACTTGAATAATGGGCAGTTATCGCCGCGAACTCAAAAAGGCTCTGTTTACGTTAATCAGGACGATATCTACAACCAAGTCATGCAAATCATTAACTACGGTTCAGTCACGACCATTGAAGGTGAAAGACTGCCTATTGAAGCCGATACCATTTGTGTTCATGGTGATAATCCCCAATCTATCGCATTAATTAGAAAAATCAGACAAGACCTCAACGCTTTTAACTAATATGAAGCGTGTGATTGGTATGGCGCATGGCCTAACCACTCGCTTAATCGAGCACCTAACCAATTGCTCGTAAGATCTAATTGCTTTGTATTGGTTTGGACACGGAAGTGAGACTCGCCAAGTCAGCTAATAAAAGGCAAGATAACAAACGTATGGAAACGAAATGACGACGAATCAAATTGAATTCAATATAGCGCCAGTCGCGGAATGCAGCGTTTTGGTCACCTTGGCGTTATCAGACACAAACCGCCAATCTAGCGCCGAATATGCGCAGTACATGGCTCATTTTTCCTGGGCTATTCGTCAACACTTAGCATCTGTATTGATGAATGTGACGCCGGCTTACCAAACAATATTAGTCGATTATCTACCTTATCGAATATCAGAACAGCTGCTCATCGAACAACTCAACTCTTTGTTGAGTCATGCTATTTCGTCCTTCTCTAGTGTTAGTAACACTCGTGACACTATCGAGCTTCCCGCTTATTACTCACCAGAAACGGCTCTCGACTTAGGTCGATATCAAGACAAAGGCCTGTCGCTCGACGATATTATTCAATATCACACCTCACAGACATACAGCGTCAGTGCGATTGGATTTACGCCTGGCTTTGCGTTTATGTCTGATGTGGTCAATGAGCTTGCTTTGCCCCGTCATTCAACCCCACGTTTAAGTGTACCGAAAGGCAGTATCGCCATCGCAGATACGAAAACGGCGGTATACCCTTCGGACTCACCGGGTGGCTGGAATATTATTGGCAATTGCCCGCTTCCGTTGTTCGATCACAGCCAATTGAAGAACGCTGATACCACGCAAACGCCGCTGTCTCTACTTAATGTCGGTGACACTGTTCGTTTCAAATCGATATCAAAACAAGAATTTGAGGAGCTTAGGGTTATGGATATGAGTGGAGGTGTCACTAATGGCTAAGACAAAAGCTAAACCAACGCTGACAGTCATTAAGCCCGGCCCGTTGAGTTTGATTCAAGACTTCGGACGATTTGGTGTCGCTCATCTCGGGTTGACACAAGGCGGTCCTGTTGATGATTACTCATATAGCTGGGCCAATCACCTGCTCGGAAACCCAGTCAACCAAGCGGCGTTGGAAATCACGCTTGGGCAATGTGCGTTACGAATCGATTTTGATTGTGAGATGGCATTATGTGGTGGCGATTTACAAGCGAAGCTCGATGGTGAGCCACAGTCGAACTGGCGTACTTTTCAAGCTTTCGAAGGGCAAGTTCTCTCATTTGGTTTACCTAAAAATGGTCTAAGGGCGTATTTAGCCGTGAAGGGTGGCTTCGATGTACCATCAACTCTTGATAGCTGTTCTACGGTGACTCGTGAAAAGATTGGTGGATTAACGCAAGATGGAGCGCCATGCCAGCAAGGGCAACAAATTGCGTTTACCCAACATGAACTCTCTCGCCCGTTTAAAGCGTTGAGTGTCACCTTCCGATACACGCCTGATTACAATCTACCAGTGAACTTACGAGTGATTGAAGGCTATCAAAGCGACCTGTTCTCTGACTCAGCAAAAGAGGCTTTGTATAACGCAAAGTATCACGTTGATCAAAATTCAAATCGCATGGGTTATCGACTGAGTGGTGAATCGGTTGATTCACCTGATATTTCGCTATTGTCAGAAGGTATTGCTTTAGGTGCGATTCAAATCCCCCAAGATGGGCAACCTATCGTGTTGCTTAATGACAGACAAACTATTGGTGGCTATCCAAAGGTTGGATGTGTCGCCAGAATCGATTTACCGCGCTTAGCACAAGCCAAACCTGGACATGAGGTGTCGTTTTGTAAAGGCGATCGCTTAGGCTTACAAGATGTGTGGTGTCAATGGGCTCAATTTTTCGGTTATTGATGTGCCCTGTAGATAGAAGCCTCTTAAATTAAGAACATGAAGCAAGACATATAAACTAAAAATCCAACTTACTGTTTGCAGCAAGCTGGATTTTTTTGTGAGGCCATCATGATTTATACGCTAGGTTAATAAGCGCAATTTTAAGCGTGATCTTGGCCTGATACCTTTGCAAGTGCATCTGGGTATCCACGTTCTTGTGTCAAATCTATTGCTCTGTTTTCAATCTCATTCATATTAAGTGACATTGTCACTGAGTGCGTATCTTCAATAGATACCGCCTCTGATACATCAAACCATTGCTCAGCGACCTTTTGTGCTGCCTCTAGGGTTGAAGAAGCTTTCACTACTTCAAGTCGAGCATAGCGATCACCACAGAATGAAACGTCTGAAGCTCTTAAGCTAGGATCGGTTCCCGGAATCTGTTGTGCTCCAAACAAAGGCTTGCCACCTACCAATGCCGAGCTGAAACTTGGGATGAACTGAGACATATGCGTTATCGCTGCGCGAGTTCTTAATTCAAGCTGCTCTTCACTCCAACCAGATACGATTTTCTTAAGAAGCTTAGAAGGCAGTTGAGGCTGTGATGAATCTGTTGATGATGAAACAAGCCCACCCTCAAACAGAGTAATCCCTTCTGTCATACCGTGAAGTTGGAACACACCATCAGCGTACGGTGTTAATTGAGCCATGCCTTGTGGTGTGCCTCTCGGGCCATGGAAGATAACCTCTGGCCACTCTTCCTTACATTCTTGTGAATACGGCCACTGCGTAACGTATGCGGCTTTGAACTCAACAAGCCTTTGTTGCTTAGAACCGACGAAGTCATCCACGATGCCCGTTTCAAAGCCACTTGCATTAATCAAGTAGTCGGTCGTTAGGTGACAGCTTTGGTTCTCAGCGTCTGTATAAGTCAAAGACCAACCTTGCTCTAACGATTCAACAGATTGCAATCGGCTGTTGGTTAACACGGTACAATTAGACTGTTGCCCCAAAGAGAGTTGAGCGGTTGCAGAAAGTCGGAATACACTCCAACCATACTCTTGAACCATAGCAACAGGATACTTAAGGGTTTCTAGATCCGTATGTTTAGCGAAAGGAATACACCACTCATCAAGCGATGTTGGTTTCAGAGGCTGTGTCTTTGTAGAAAGCGCTAACAAATCCTCTTTGCTATAAAGCTTGTAATACTCTTCCGGATCGCCAAGCACTTGATTGCTTTTATCTTGTTTAACAAGATCTGCATACGCTTGTTTGATGAGCTTAAGGCGAGGAAGTAGATCCAACGGCTCTCCACCATCACTGTGTGGAACAGCAATAATTGTCGGACGAATATTGAGCGTATGAGGAAACAAACGAACGGTATCAATTGACTGCTTGAGCAACTGAAGACATTGCTCTACAGAAATATCTCGATACAAATTGCCACCAGCGTGCAGATGGCAAATTGGTGGACCATTAACCAAACTCGGTCCTTTTTCCAAGATAGTGACCTTATAACCCAACTCACTAAAATGAATCGCGCTCGTGGTTCCGGCAATACCACCACCAACAATGGCAATAGAAGGCTGATTTGTATCCGTTTTGTTGTGGTTCATCGTGTTCTATAGAATATGATTAACTGCCACTATTCTACTTTTGTTCTGCTACGAATTAAAACACATTTTTATCAAGGTCTTAGATAGGCAGTATTTAATATCTATGTAAAAAACCTAAATAATCTCTTGACTCAATAACTCAAGATTGAGTTTTAAAGGTTATTATAACCGTCACATTTGTCCTAAGTGACGCCACATAAAGGCTGCCTCTGTACTCTTAAAACATAGAGGTTAACTTATCCCTAAAGTTATCCACCGTTTTTGTGGATAACTGTTGATAACGTTCTTGCTAAGTTGCGCAAACCCTTTGTTTACAGGGACTAACCGCTGTTCATTAAATCGGCATTATTGTGGGGTTAGTTTTAAAAAATGCTGAAAAGAGTGGAGAATAAGGTGCGATATTCGTTACTTGTGCTATGCATTGGTCAAATAAAAAACGGTCTAAAGCGATGCCTTATAAATAGTGCATGACTAAATATAAATAATGTCACTTTTAGACCGTTTTAAGCATTGGTTAGATCTTGCTAACGACTAACCAAAATCCTTGTTTACTGGTGCCAACAAACGTTTGATTAAGCTATTCACTACCGCGGCCAATGTGATGAACGTTAGCACGGGTAGCGCTATCCATAGCATTGGGTGGAGTGAAGGTTCTAACTCGAAACCAAAGTTTATTACCCCTGCAACACTGAGTTCAGAACCCAGCGCAGCAATTGAGCCAGCTACTAAGGCCATTAGCCCGTATTCACACCAAATGGTGTTAAGAATTCGCTTCTTACTCGCACCTAAGGTTCGGTACAAACGTATTTCTTGTTGTCTTTGAGATAAGCTCAATCGCAACAGGGTGAAGATAAGCAATAGCCCCGCCACCACACCTAACGCGGCAAGTACGGTTATCGACCAAACAATCTGTTTGAGCAACTCTTGTATCTTGCTACCCATTTTACGAATGTCCATCAAACTCACGGTCGGGTGATTTCGAGATAATTCGTTGAGCATTTGATTGTGTTGCTCTTCTAGTCTGAAACTCACCAACCAAGTAGAAGGAATAGCGCTCAAAACATCGGGAGTAAAAATGAAATAGAAGTTTGGCTTCATTTCACGCCACTCGACTTTGCGGATGCTATTCACCTTGGCAGAGACGTTCAGGCTGTTGATTGTGAATGAAAGATCATCGCCAATTTTCAAACCAAGTTGCTCTGCGACATCGGATTCCACAGATACGCCCTGCTCTTGTGTCCAGCTGCCTTCTAATACTTCATTGTACTCAGGCAGGCTATCTCCCCAAGTGAAGTTGATCTCGCGACTTAGTGCATCTGTTTCTTCTGAGGTCTCGCTGTATTTCGCCGCCTCAACGCCGTTAATGGTTGTGAGCCTTCCTCGTATAATTGGAAACGCTTGAGTACGCTCTACTTCGTTTGCATCAATCGTCTCGAGATAACTGTCTTTCTCATAGCTCGCAATATTCAGCGCAAACGCATTAGGTGCGTTCTCGGGCAAAGTTTGCTGCCAATCTGACAACAAGTCACTTCTCACTAGCCATATGATCGATAACAGCATCAAAGACAGCGCTAAAGAACCAAATTGAATCCCTGTTGCTAATGGTGTGCGATTAATTCGGCTTAATGCCAAACGCATAGATGTCGACGTCGGCAGTTTCCCGACCAAACGCAGAACGAACGTACTGACAATCACGAGCACTAAGAACAGGCAAGCGATACCCGCTAGGACTATCCATACCAACAGATTGTCACCGTACATCAGCATCATTGGAATAATAGGCACCAGCAACAACAGGTATTTCTTGTAGCTTTCATTGGACTGGTGACTTGATTGAATCACGCTGATTGCCGAGGTGTTGACCAAGCCAATTAACGGAATGCCAAGCGCAGGCACACCAATGAGGATACTTGATAAAATCGCCAGAATGACAGGTTCAATACCATAGCTTGGAAGTGGTGTTGGTAATAAGTCGCCCAGAGGTATACGAAGCAAAAATTCTAAGCCGATACCGATGGTAATTCCCAGTACTGCACCGATAACCACCAACAGAGACACCTGTACAGACAACCATTTAACGATCCACTGCTTGCTCGCACCTAAACTCTTAAGCATCGCAATAGTTTTACGACGACTCGCAACATAATGTTGGCAAGTGAGTACCAAAGTGGTCGCCGCCATGATCACAACGATAGCAACGGTTAGCGATAAGTATTGAGTAGTGCTCTCGAACATGTCGTTAGTGCGGCTCGCTGAGTCTTGCGTGCGCCAGCGATCGCTTGGTGTTAATTCTACGCTGTCTTGTGCGGCTTTCAGTTTAGTATCATCACCGTTTAGAAACAGCCTAAAACTAACACGGCTGCCAGGTTGAATAGCGCCAGTGGCATCGATGTCACTTGCATGAATAAGCACTGCGGGCATTTGTTGGAAAGGGTTAAAACTCAAGCCCGGTTCTTGCGTGATGCGCCCTGTGATTGTTAAATCGGCATCGCCTATCGTGACATTGTCACCTATATCAACTTCTAATTGCGAAAATATACGCTCATCAAGCCACAATTCACCCGGTTCAACATGATTGCTTACCGCGCTATCTGCTCCTTGCAGTATCATTTCGCCGCGTAAAGGATAATTGCTCTCTACGGCTTTAACGGTAACCAACTGCATCGAGTTATCACTGAATGCCATGGTTGAGAAGCGAGTTAACTGAGAGCTTTCTAACTGTTCAACCTGAGTCAGATCTAACAAGGGTTGCGGGATTGGGTTTGCCGATACAAATACACTGTCGGCGGTTAACGCATCTTTGCCCTGCTTTACGATCACTTGTTCCATACGCTCAGCTAAAGCTGAAAGCGCGAACACACAAGCTATAATGAGCGTTAGAGCAATGGATACCGGCCATAGCTGACCATGTCGAATCTCTTCGATACTCCATGAAAACAGTCGTTTGTTCAGTCCGTGTGATGAATTCAATTTACACTTCCTCTATGTGACCGACATGCATTTTCAAGGTTCGTTGGCAACGCTGTGCGAGCTTAGGGTCATGCGTGACCAGAACAAGCGTTGTACCGTGCGATGAATTAAGTTCGAACAACAGCTCGACGATTTTCGCTGCCGTTTGTTGGTCTAAGTTGCCTGTAGGTTCATCGGCGAACAAAATTTTAGGCTTAATCATAAACGCGCGAGCCAATGCGACCCTTTGTTGTTCACCACCGGACAGTTGAGACGGCAAGTGATCAAGCCTGTCTTTCAAGCCGACTGATTCAAGCAAAGCCGTCGCACGTTCGATGTCTTCGTCTTCACCTTTCAACAAACAAGGCAGCGTGACGTTTTGCAGGGCAGAAAGGCTTGGGATCAATAAGAAGCTTTGGAAAACAAACCCAACGGATTCACTGCGGATTTTGGCTCTCGCTTCGTCATCAAGCTGTGATAGAGGTTGGCCTAACAAACTGATTTCGCCAGAAGTTGGCACATCGAGCCCTGCAAGCAGTGTCATTAACGTGGATTTACCTGCGCCAGACGTGCCGACAATCGCGACAGTTTCACCTTCACGAATATCAATATCGACGTGCTCTAGGATTGTTAAATGTTCTTGATTAGTAGACACTGTCTTCGAAACAGCTTCTGCTTTAATGATGGATGTATGCATGACTCGACTAATTTCCTTTTTATTCTTTATTATATTTTCAACCGCTTCTTTGGCTCAAGATACCGAGTTAGATTCTAAATTACTGGTACTTGGTGATAGCTTGAGTGCTGGTTATAACATGGACATCAAACAGAGTTGGCCAAGCCTGTTACCAGACGCATTAGCAAAGCATGACAAAACGGTAACCGTGGTCAACGGCAGTATTTCAGGTGACACAACCGGCAATGGTTTAGCGCGTCTACCACAACTGCTTGAAGAACACGCTCCAGACACCGTTCTTATTGAACTTGGTGCGAATGATGGTCTTCGTGGCTTCCCACCGAAGCTGATGTCAGCGAACCTTGATCAAATCATCGAGCAAATAAAAGCTGCGGGCGCTAAGCCAATTATGATGAAGATCAAAATCCCACCGAATTACGGTAAGCGTTACAACCAGCAATTTGAATACGTTTTTGCAGCGCTTGCTGATCAACAAAATGTGCCGCTTTTGCCGTTTTTCCTAGAGCATATCATCCTCAAACCGGAGTGGATGATGAATGATGGACTTCACCCAAAACCAGAAGCTCAACCTTGGATCGCTGAATTCGTCGCCAAAGAATTATATCAGTATCTTTAAGTTTTAATGGTCTAGCTCAATAAATTTTACACAGCTTTACGTTAGCCTGAGTGCATATCACCGTTAACTGTAAGGTTATTTATGCTGATCGAACCTATTATCAAGGGTGTGGTAGCTAAAAGCGCTCACCCTCTAGGCTGTCAAGAAGCCGTAAAGCAACAAATCAAGTTTGTTAAGAGTGCGCCACAGATCAAAGATGGCCCTAAGCGAGTACTGATTATCGGTGCTTCCTCTGGCTTTGGCCTTGCCGCTCGCATTGCCCTTACCTTTGGCGGTGCAAAAGCTGACACCATCGGCGTCTCATTCGAGCGCGGTCCTAACGAAAAATCCCTTGGTAGTGCTGGTTGGTACAACAACATCTATTTCAAGAAAGAAGCTGAACGAGAGCAACGTACTGCTATCAACATCGTTGGCGACGCATTTTCACAAGAAACACGTTCTCAAGTTGTCGAAGCTATCGAAACCTACTTCGAAGGTGAAGTGGATCTGATTATCTATAGCTTAGCGGCGGGTGTTCGTCCTAAACCTGACTCTGATGAGTTTTGGCGTTCTGCTATTAAACCGATTGGTGAAAGCGTTACCGGCGCCACCATTTCTCTTGAACACGACAACTGGGTGACCAACACACTTGATGCTGCGACGGAAGAAGAAGCCGAAAGCACGCTCAAAGTCATGGGCGGCGAAGATTGGGAACAGTGGATAGATGAGCTGATCAATGCTGAATCTATTGCCCCAGGTTGCAAAACCATTGCTTTTTCTTACGTTGGTCCAGAAGTCACGCACCCTATCTATTTAGACGGTACTTTGGGCCGCGCTAAAATAGACCTTCATCAAACCAGTCACGCACTTAACCTTGAACTAGCAAACTTTGGCGGTAATGCTTACGCGACCGTGTGCAAAGCATTAGTGACCAAAGCGAGTGTGTTCATTCCGGGGCTAAGCCCTTACCTACTCGCTTTATATAGAGTGATGAAAGAAAAAGAGACCCACGAAGGTTGTATCCAACAAATGCAACGCTTATTCAGCAGTAAGCTGTATGGACAAACCAAAGTACCACTCGATGGCGAGCGCCTAATTCGGATGGATGAATGGGAACTCGACCCAGAAACCCAAGCTCATGTGACTGAACTACTTGAAGCTATGGATGAAAACAACTTCCAATCAATCGGTGACTATCAAGGTTTTAAAGAAGAGTTTTTACAGCTGAACGGTTTTGCTCAACCATCGGTAGACTATAAAGAGAAACTTAACACTGATGATTTTATAAAGTTAAAGCCTTAATCGAAACTTATCTCATTACTGAGACCCATATTCACATTTGAAAACCTCCGCAAAATAGCGGAGGTTTTTTTGTGCAACATTTCTTATACTTAGTTAATGTAATATTCACAGTTTATTTGGTTCATCTTAATTAACACAGGATGTGTTGATGCATTTAGCATAATTGACTCGGAGTCATATGAAGAAGATAAAAACGATAGACTTAGATATCCCTGACGATATGACCTCCAGTTGGCAGAATATTGTCGACCTATTGGCTCAAATCACTAAAGTGCCTGCTGCACTTATCATGCGTGTTCATACTAACTACATTGAAGTTTTCTCTACCAGCCACAGTCAGGCTAACCCTTACAACAAAGGCGATTCTGAGACATTAGGAAATGGGCTTTACTGCGAAACCGTAATGGAGTCTCAGCAGCAGCTTTTAGTACCCAATGCGCTTGCAGATGTTGATTGGAAAAATAACCCCGACACAAAGCTTGGTTTAATTTCTTATTGTGGCATTCCACTATTTTGGCCTAACGGCGAATTGTTCGGTACCATTTGTATCTTGGACTCGAAAGAAAATCACTACACACCTACCTATATTAAGCTATTAGAAAGCTTTCGCACCTCGATAGAATCTCAATTAAAAACCTTGTTTCAACACGCTAAGCTCACTCAAATGAATCGTGACTTAAAAAGCCGCGTTGCGACTCGCACTAAGGACCTCGCGAGTCTTAATTATTCATTAAACCAAGAGATTGATAAGCGAAGAGCGGCAGAACAAGAGATCAATTTCCAAAAAAATCACGACCTCGGCACGGGCTTTTTGAACCGAAGTGCTTTTGAGTCGCGCTTAGATCAGAAGTTGATGTCACAACAAAGGTTTACAGGTGGCTCACTCGCGGTAATCCATATTGGATTTACTAATGGCAGGCGCATTCAAGCTCGATATGGCTACAACGCGTTAGACCAAGTGCTGGTTGAATACCGACAACGCATCGACAGTATCTCTGATGTCGAGGTACTAACTGCGCGCCCTACTTCGGTTGACCTTGTGTTGGCGTTCAGCGTTAAAGATTTGCACCAGCGTATCGAAGAACTCTGCCAGACATTGGTAAAAGTGGGTCATTCAGAATTTGACATCGGTAGTGACAAAGTTCATCTGCATGCCTTTATAGGGATTGCGATTACTGATAACGACGATGGTGCTGATAGCATTATCCAAAAATCTTCAGAAGCGATGCTGGCATGTAAAGATTCAGGACAAAAGTTCGCTTACTACTCTCAGTCTCATGCTGAAGAACAAAGTCATATCAATAAGATTGAAGGTTATTTGCTCCAAGCTGTTCGTAATGATGACCTTATGCTCTATTTTCAGCCAAAAGTATGCCCGTTGACTCATCGCTGGGTTGGTGCAGAGGCTCTACTGCGTTGGCGACACCCCGTTCTGGGAGACATCTCTAACGAAACCTTAATACACATGGCCGAGCAAAATGGGTTGATTTTCGAAGTGGGAAATTTTGTTCTGCGCAACGCGATTGAGCAAGCGAAAGAGTGGTCCGAATACGTTGAAGATTTCAAAATTGCCGTAAATGTGTCGGCGATTCAATTAAAGAATGTTGATTTCGCAGAGCAAATTATACACCTGCTGGAAACCTATCACCTAGAACCTCATTTCTTAGAACTTGAAGTCACGGAAAGTTGCCTCATAGCTGATGAAGTCGTCGCGAAGAATACATTGGAATCGTTACACGACATCGGCGTTACATTGTCACTGGATGACTTTGGTACGGGCTATGCCTCATTTAGTTACCTTAAGAAATTCCCATTCGATACGATTAAAATTGATAAGAGCTTCATCGACCAAATGCTCAACTCGCAGGAAGACTCGGAGATCGTTCGGTCGATAGTCCAAATTGCGAAAAAGCTCGACTTAAAAGTCACGATTGAAGGCATAGAATCGGAAGTTCAGGAGCAATTTATCATCAATGAAGGCTGTGATGTGGGTCAAGGTTACCTTTACGGCAAGCCAATGCCGAGCCAAGAATTCGAACACAGCTTAATCAATCAAAACTATTTGGGGACAACTCGTTACGCTTAAAGCGAAAAAGAGCAGTTTGTTTTGGATTTAGGCCTAGTTTCTCTTTACTCTATAGGTGGTGATTTTTATAATCGCCGCCTTTCTGTTTTATCTTCCCTTTATATAGGCATTCCTCGTTATGGATCAGTTGACTGCAAAGCTTAAAAAGCTCGAAAAACAAAACTTCCGCGCATATCAACAAATTAAAGGTCAATACGACTTTGCTGATTTCGAATTACACATCGACCACGTTCAAGGTGACCCGTACGCATCATCTTCACGTTTTCGCGCAACACGCGCTTGGTCGTTAACAGGGTTAGGTTGGCTGAAAGAAAAGTCTTACGAATACCAAGTAGCAGCTCGTGATTTCATTGCACGTAGCTTCTCTGAATTTGCCAAGCAAGAAGCGACTGTGTCTATCGCGCTAACAGGTCAAACCGTTTTAGACAACACTGCTGTTGTTTTCACTGACCACGGTATCGAAATTCGTTTTCGTATTAACCTACCTGCTGATGGTCGCAGTATTCTTGCAAAGAAAGCAATCAACATCATTACATTCTATTTGCCTAAGTTCATTCGTCGCGCAACGCTTGAACGCGAACTCAACATTGAAGCGATGATTAAGCATTGTGAAGCCGTTGAAGACCAAGACGCATTGCGTGCTCAATTGGAAGAAAACAACCTAGCGGCATTCGTTGCAAACGGCAGTGTATTACCTCGTATTGCAGGTAACTGTGATTTACCAATGAAAGGCGCAGTTCCTTTCCTAGCACCAGAGTCTTTGAGTGTTACTTTAAACACACCAAACCAAGGTGATGTGACGGGTTTAGGTATTCCTAAAGGCATCACGCTGATCGTTGGTGGTGGTTTCCATGGTAAATCTACATTATTGAATGCCGTTGAACGTTCTATCTACAACCATATTCCAGGTGATGGTCGCGAAGGTATCGTGACTGCGACGGATACGATGAAGATCCGTGCGGAAGATGGCCGCTGTGTACATAACTTGAACCTGTCTAACTACATCAATCATTTACCGATGCAAAAAGACACGTCTGATTTTAGCACTCAAGATGCTTCAGGCTCTACGTCTCAAGCGGCTTGGTTACAAGAATCGATTGAAGCAGGCGTTCAAACACTACTTATTGATGAAGATACGTCAGCGACTAATTTCATGATCCGTGACGAACGTATGCAAGCGCTAGTATCAAAAGGTGCAGAGCCTATTACTCCACTTGTTGACCGTATTGGCCAACTACGTGAAGAGATGGATATCTCTACCATTGTTGTAATGGGTGGTTCTGGCGATTACCTAGATGTGGCTGACACTGTGATTCAAATGCACGACTACCAAGCGGTAGACGTCACTGAAAAAGCACAAGAAGTGATCGCTCAACACCCTACTCAACGAACTAACGAATGTGAGACCGCATTAGAAACGTTTGTTCCTCGCTCGTTAAACCGCGCTGCATTGATGAACATTCTTACTGACGGTAAGTTCCGTGTTAACGCGAAAGGCAAAGAGTCGTTGCGTTTTGGTAAGGAATTCGCTGATCTTTCTGCATTGGAGCAGTTAGAGTCAACGTCAGAAGTGAACGCGATTGGTTGGGCATGGTTCCAGTTTGCACAAACTCCAGGTTGGTCAAACAACCCTGCTAAAGAGTTTAGCGCTATCTTAAGCGATGAGTGGCACGTCAACATGCCAAGCTACGGTGACTTAGCGAAACCAAGAGTATTGGATGTAATGGCCGCTCTAAACCGTATGCGTAAATCTCAGTTCAAACCTTCGAACTAAGTTAGATTCAAGCATCATAAATTGTATTGACGGCTCTCATTGTGAGGGCCGTTTTTTTTATTCGCTAACTCTTTGCCTAAAGCGTTAAGGCTGACTCCTGCATCACTTTCTCTTGTTTAACGATAAAACCCACTAATATTGTGCTTATCCTAAAAATCATGACACAGCTTTTACAAAACTATGGCGTTATTCAGATAAAGTTCCGACTCGATAGGTGTAACTAAATGTAACAGACTCTTGAGGCTTCAATGAATCATAAACGCGTTAAGATGCGTGACCATAAAATCGAAGTAAACCTATTCAAAAACCGTGTAATCGTCGCGTTTTGTGGGATATTGCTGTTCACTCTCGTCTTAGTTGGCAACTTGTACCGACTTCAAGTCGACAATTTTGAAAGCTATCAAACTCGTGCCGATGGCAACAGAATCAAAGTATTACCAATCGCCCCTACTCGCGGGCTAATTTACGATCGTAATGGTGTGTTGCTTGCCGAGAACAAGCTTGTATTTAACCTGACGATGATTCCCGAACAAACAGATGATGTCGACGCTATGCTCGCCAAGCTAGACAAATACATCCCGCGTGATGTTGAGCAGATCGCTCGGTTCAAAAAACGTTATCACAACACGCGCCGTTTCAAATCTGTCACTATATTAGAGAATCTAAGTGAAGAAGAAATTGCTAAGTTCTCTGTGCACCAGTACCAATTCCCCGGCTTATCGATTGATACGAACTTAAAACGCTTTTACCCAAATGGAGAGGTGCTAACGCATGTCTTAGGGTATGTGGCACACATCAACGATAGTGACCTAAAGAAGCTAGAAGAAAAAGGCATTGAAACGAATTATCAAGCGACGACCATTATCGGTAAGCTCGGTGTCGAACGCTATTACGAAGATATCCTACACGGAACCAAAGGTTATCAAGAAGTTGAAGTAAACAGCCGTGGGCGCGTTGTTCGGACTATTGAGTACGTGCCGCCGGTTGCAGGCAAAGACATAGTATTAAATATTGACCTCGAGTTGCAAAAATACGTCTTTGAACAACTTGATCACAGAACCGGAAGTGCAGTGATTCTTGATCCGAAAGACAACAGTGTACTGGCGATGGCATCTAGCCCAAGTTATGACCCTAATCTATTTGTCGATGGCATTTCGAGTAAGAATTACCAACGTCTATTGAATGACCCTGCCCACCCGTTGGTGAATCGCACCACACTGGGCGTTTACCCTCCCGCATCCACCATAAAACCATTTATGGCCGTTGCTGGATTACAAGAGCATGTCATATCAGAAAACACCATTCGTGATGATCACGGTTCGTGGCAAATTCCCGGTTCCAAACGCAACTCTAAATCATGGCGAGACTGGAAACGCTGGGGTCACGGCCCTGTCGACGTAACTCAAGCCATTGAAGAGTCGGTGGATTCATTCTTCTATCAAACCGCTTTTGATTTAGGCATCGACCGCATCTCAAGCTGGATGAACCGTTTTGGATTTGGTGAACCTACCGGCATCGATATCTATGAAGAAAGCACCGCCAATATGCCGACTCGAGAGTGGAAGATGATGCGTTATCGTACCCCTTGGTATCAGGGTGACACCGTCCCTATTGGTATTGGCCAAGGTTATTGGACATCCACGCCAATGCAACTTGCCAAAGCAACCTCGGTACTGGTTAACCATGGGAAGGTAATGCCACCTCATATCTTGAGAGCGACCTTAGATCACGGTGAAGATTTTGATACGCAGCAACTTGTTGTACCGAAGACGATGACATCTATCACTGAAGTACCAGACGAGATATGGGATGTACCTATTAATGCGATGCGACTCGTAAACCACGGCAGTCGAGGTAGCGGAAGACGTGCATTTAAAGGAACTGACTACACTAGTGGTGGTAAATCGGGGACTGCCCAAGTATTTGATCTCGCGAAAGATCAGGTCTACAACTCCAAGAAACTGGCTCGGCATTTATTAGACCATGCGCTTTATACGGCCTTCGCACCTTACGAACACCCTGAATATGTCGCGACTGTGGTCATCGAGCACGGTAATGGAGGTTCAAAAGTCGGAGCACCTTATATCCGTAAAGTACTCGACTATGCATTTAAGCATAAAAGTGGCGAAAGCAAAGATCACTCGTAGCACAATAAGTGACACTGTGACGACGATTAATCTAGTAACAACATATATAACCTAGTAACAATGCGTAACCTAGCAACACACAAGCGTAATGACGATAAAGCCCCACTTGTGTCACTCACAACATGGGGCTTTTCAATTTTATCTATTAAGGTCTAAGTTTTACTCTAAAGGGTCAATAAACAGCGCAGTTGGATCTAGGTTCTATGATGAACTTCGTAATACATGCCACGCTTCACAAAGCGTCTGGAATTTTGCCGTATTGCCCTCATCTCTATCGGGATGCCATCTCAACGCCAACTGTCGCCAACGCTTTCTTATTTCCTTATGCGTTGCGTCTAAAGGGAGATCAAATAACTTCAATGCACGGTTTTTATCTAAATTGAGCGTATCGGCGCCAACAAACTTTCTGTACCGAGTCCAAAACTCGTTAAGCAGCCTTTTGACTTCACCTTCATCCGCTTCATAGTTAGTCCAATTAGTGTAGTAGTCTCGAAGTGGATCTTGGTGATCAATACTGTGGCTATTTCCATGATAGCTTCCATTCATCAATTCAATATCCATTGCTTGAACTTGAAGCCAACTATCAGGGTGTAACGTCTCTTGGAGTTGATACAGCGCATTCATAATGAGAAAGTTCTTTTTAAACAACTCCTTCTCGGGTACTGCGTCTAATACTGGCATAAACCCAAGGTCGTTTAGATGAGCCGCCAGAGTGTGTACTTTCCACCCACTCGGTTTTCGCTTAAGCACTTCCATAATGGGCCAAAGCAAAGGGTTCTCCATATGGCTATGAAAGCTTTCTCTCACACCTTGATTATTCGACATAGCTGACTCGTTTGAGGTAATTAGATTATTAGGCATGATGAATTGCCCTAGGTCAGTGGGCTGACTTTCTTTAATTGAAAGCGATTTTCTATGATTTGTCGAGCTTAATGAAACGGCACATTCAATAGCTTGGCTCAAAAGCCCGTTATCCATCAAAATTACGCAGCTAAGATGACCAGTGATTGACAATGATTGGTGTTGCTCTTTGGAAAATCAAAAAGGCCAGCAATTTTGCTGACCTTTGATATCTTTACCAATTTTAGAGCAAGACACTAGTTAATTAGATAACACCAAGCTCTCTTAAACGTTCCATTAGGTATTCATTTGCTGTGTACTTCTCAGACAGTACAACTTCCGGTTTTGGGTGTAGGAATAGCGGTAAAGAGATGCGAGATTTCTCTTGGCGTTCACCTGATGGGTTGATTACACGGTGAGTTGTCGATGGAAAGTAACCACCTGATGCTTCTTGAAGCATATCACCAATGTTTATGATCATGTTACCGAAGTCACATGGAACATCTAGCCACTCGTTATTCTGAGCTTTAACTTGAAGTCCCGGCTCGTTTGCTGCAGGAAGAACAGTCAGTAAGTTGATGTCTTCGTGTGCTGCTGCACGGATAGCGCCAGGTTCTTCGTCACCTTGCATTGGTGGGTAGTGAAGAACGCGAAGCAGTGTTTGTTCGCTGCCGTTGATCATTTCAGATAACGCGATGGAGAACTTCTCTTGTACTTCTTTAGGAGCATGAGCTTCAACCCAACCTAGAAGCTCTTGAGCAAAAGCATTCGCACGTTGGTAGTAATCTAGAATCTGTTCTTTCAGCTGCTCAGGAATTTGGCCCCAAGGGTATACGTGGAAGTACTCTTTGATGTCTTTTACAGTGTGCCCCTTGGCAACTTCAGACACTGAAGGTGGAAAATATCCATCTTGTGTTTCAACATTAAAGTGGAAGTTCTCTTTCTCTTCAGAAATAAAGAATTGGTACCAGTTTTCGTAAATTGACTCAACAAGCTCTTTCGGAATTGGGTGGTTCTTAAGAACACCAAACCCCGTTTCACGTAAAGAGCGAACAAATTGTTCTGCTGCGTCGTCAGCAAGGTAATCGACAGTTTCCAGTTTCATGACTTTCTTTCTTGTTATGTAGTTATAGAGCGATTTTAAGGATCGCTTTGTTGTAAATCAAACTTTTGTGAAACTCTAGCAACCGTTTGTCTAGATACTGGGCGATAGCACCAGTTTTCAACAATTCTGGTGATTAAACCACAATTGAACACTGTTCATTATTGTGTAACTATACATAAAACTTATACAGGATATGATGATGACAATTACGCCACTTGTTCAAAATAGACCTCTACTCTCATTAACTGCTGTCTATCTTGTTATCTTTCTCTTTTCAGCGTTTGCGCCATCTTCAAGAGCCGTTTGGATCGCTGAGATCGTCCCTGCTCTCGGTATTCTTATCGGGTTATGGTGGTTATCCACCAAGCTCACCTTTTCTAAGACCGCTTATGTTCTGATGTTTATCTGGCTTATTTTGCACACGATAGGCGCAAAATACACCTTTGCAGAGGTACCTTTTGATTGGTTCAATAACCTGATTGGCTCTGAGCGCAATAACTTTGACCGAGTCGCTCATTTCTCTATTGGTCTTTATGCCTATCCACTCGCAGAGTATTTGATTCGTAAGAAATTGGCTCAGCCGATACTAGCCTGTTTCTTTGCGCTATTTGCAATCATGAGTGTAGCCGCTGGCTACGAGATTATTGAGTGGTGGTACGCGGAGATAGCAGGTGGTGATGAAGGTATCGCGTTCCTTGGCTCGCAAGGTGATATTTGGGATGCACAGAAAGACATGCTGTGTGATACAACGGGTGCAATTGTCTCGCTATTCCTTCTTAAACTTCAAGGCAGAGTTAGAGCTCATTAACTTCGATTCTTTATCCTGAGCATAAAAAGCAACTTTGAAATGCCACACGCAAACTGTGCTGTGGCATTTATTTTCTCTACTATTTCATAGTTACCTTGCCACCCACAAACTTGTAGGCTGGCGTACCTCTGACTAAGGTATCTCGCGCAAATTCAATCCCACATTCCGGGCACACACATGGCTCTTTCGTGAAATCTTCAACAATACGTTCCTTAAAACACTTCACGAGTGCACCTTTGCCGCCTTTTCGATACTTAAAAAGTTGCGTTTTGCATTTGGCACAGAAAATCTGAACCGTTTTGGTCGGTTGTTTTTTGTTTGGTTTAGCCATAGAAGATAATGATTGAACCCTTTATTTCTTAAGTTTAGGTGCGATAAGAACCAAGCTTATCCCAAGTAAGATAACAGTCGATGAGATAATAAATTGCATAGTAACAGGTTCAGATAACAACAAAACGCCACCAAGTGTCGCGATAACGGGAACAGAAAGCTGTGCAATGGATGCAACCACTGTATCCAGTTTTTTCACCACGTAATACCACAAACTATAACCCACACCAGAAGCCACCGAACCAGACATTACCGCGTAAATTAGTCCTTGCTCGGTAATAGAGATTCGCGGTAACGCATTAGGTATCAAAACGAGCAAGCTTATAACCACAAGAATAGCTAACGAGCTGAAACTAAAATTGGCAGTCGTCGATTGCAGTGCGTTTGGTGATTTCTTTCCTGCCAATGTGTAAATGCCCCACCCAACTCCAGCCAGAGACATCAAGATGATGGAAACTAAGTCCGGTGCCTGCCTCGACTCCGTTGGCATGAGTAAGTAAACAAGCCCGGCGACGGATAACAAACAGCCGCTCCACTCAAGCAATGACATTCTGTTGCCAGAAAATAAGTGCGCGGCAATCATTGTAAATTGAACCGCGACAAACAGAACCAAAGCACCGAGACCTGCACCAAGCTCTAAGTAAGCAAACGAGAAGCCAAACATATAAACGAGGAGTGACAATATTGATGTGAATTGAAACGGTAATTTGAGCTTTGTTTCTACCGACGTGTCGTTGTTTACTAGCTCCTCTCTAGACTTACAGTGGGAAGATAAAGTTAAAATCAGAAGTGTAAGCGCACCCGATATGATACGAACGATCGAGAAACTCAAAGGATCAATGGTTTGATCCATCAAAGCCCAACGACACAACACTGAATTTGCAGCAAACGCCACCAGCGTTATAAATGTGATCATCACCGTTTGCATCGTGTTGTCCTAATCAAGTTATCTCTGGTCTTAGTCAACGTCCGGTTTTACCCAAACTTGGCTAAAGTCGAACCAACCCAATGCATTGCACTTGGCGTTCTGCAGCGTACCGCATTGATCTTTGTTAACGCCTAACCAACAGTGGAACATTGGAATCAATTGATTGCTTTGCACCAATTGTTTACCTAACTGTCTCGCTGGGAATTGCTCGAATTCGCCCGAGCGCCAACGATCGATCATGTGACACCATTGATCGAAGTCTTCTGCCGGGCTAGATTCATCGAGAAAGCTGTAATCCATCAACCAGCCCGCTAACGCGTCATCTCTATTGTTAGCGATACCCATTGGATTAATCCAAATATCGACATTATCGGCGTGTGGAGGATCGGTTTCGTAACCATAAAGTTCAACGTCGACGTCATATTGCTTCAACACTGTAACAATAGCCTTCGCAAGTGTTGGAAACATTGGGTGTTGGCATTGGTAAGCCAATCTAATGGTTGGTTTCGCATTCGCTGGTGGACAAACCGGCGTGTTCAACTTGATGTCATACCAACCGGGCTTTATCCCATAAGCGTGTAACACTCCCAAATCGATAACAGTTTCTTTCGGAATGTGTACAAACAAATCGGCGGCATTCAAAGTATTAGATAAGAATTGCGCCCATGCAGGATCATGTGCGATGCCCTTTTTTCGATTCAACAGTAAATAGGTACAGCCGGGGTCAAGTTCGACTTCGTCGCTATCACCACGGTCAGCCATTACAGGCTTAGAAAGACTTGGGTAAACCATTGAAGAGTAGGCCTCATCAACGACCCAAACCTCAACACGATCAATCAATGGCCTAAAACCAAAATATCCGTTGAAAGCCGTTAATACGAGTTGTTTATCATCATTCTTTTCAATGCGATACGGGCCTGTACCAATCGGTCGAATATCGTAGTCTTCACCACGTAAAATCATCGGTAAGGTGACTTTGGCAACGGATTCAGTCAGAGCGACTGGGAAGTGTTTATCTGGTCGCGTTAAAAAGACATCAACCACGCAGTTTGCTGGAGAAGAGACGTCTTTTATGTGTGAGAACATATTGAGAGGTTCGAGCGCTAGCAGCGTATCCACAACATGATTGGTTAAGAGAGGCTCGCCGTTATGAAAACGGACTCCAGGTCTCAAGAAGAATCGCCATTGATAATCGCTGATTTTTTGCCATGAATGAGCAAGATCGGGCTGTAATTGATCGTTCTCATCCAAACGTGTTAACCCACTGAATACCTGACAGGTAATATGCTGCTCAGATCGTCGCATCGACTTTGTTGGGTTAAGCATAGAAAGCGGTCGGTAATAAGGTAAACGAATAACCTGCTCACCTTCTTGATACTGTACACCCAAGTAATTTTGAATAACCTGAGTCAACTTGGCTGCATTGTGATCAAGCACTGACAGCGCTTGTCCAATTTTACCTTCTTGTAAGTAGCGTCTCGCTAAATTTTCACTGACATCGCAACGATTCTGCTTAAAAATAAGTTGAGATAACTTGCCTCGACCCGCCGCAGGTAACCACTCAACCCACCCTTCTTCTTCAAGCTTATTGAGTACCATCCGGGCATTACGACGGGTACAACAAAGCACATCCGTGATGTCGTCGAGCTGAACATCAGAATCTTTACCATCGAAGTATTCAAACAGGGTTTCAAATTGAACGCGAAGTCTTGGGCTGCTCATAAAGAGGAAAACTTATTCAAAGGACATTGAATTCAGTTTCCCTATTTTAAGACTTAAAATCAATCTTACTGATGTAATTTTCTTACGATTTATTAGGTATGGTATCCGAAGATTTGATTAAAATAGAAGGTCTAAGTACTTTTTCAGTATACGATTACATCACATCGCAGCCGATTTCACTGGCAATTTCTCGAAGCTGCTGTTCGTTGTCTAATTTTATCGACCACTTGCATTCAGAACCATTCGCTGAAATGACATTTGCCCCTTTTCCTATCAGTTGGATTGCATCAACTTGAGCTTGTAGCGTTACTCTGTGCTCACCATCCAAACGAACAACCAGCTCATGTGCCGTTGCAATGACTTTTCCACTTTTAAACGTTATGACCATGGATTTCTCGGACTATTCTTAAATACAGATTACTTCTTATAAATACACCAGCTAACTAATGCTTAACTTATTATCGCTTATGTTTCTTCACGGCAATAGTTAAACGGCTGGTACAGACTAAGCGTTGACGCTCATCAGTAATGTTTATCTGCCATACTTGGGTAGAGACACCTAAGTGAATAGGCTCAGCAGTACCAATAACATAACCTTCGCGCATGGATCTAACGTGGTTTGCGTTGATATCTAGCCCAACGCAATAGTAGCCTTCTGGAACGCAAAAATTAGCAGCCAATGAGCCAAGCGTTTCAGCTAAAACTACCGATGCACCGCCATGAAGCATGCCAAGTGGTTGATGCGTAAAATGACAAACCGGCATGGTTGCCACCAAGGAGTTGGCGTTAACCTCGGTATATACAATGTTGAGGTGCTCAATTAAGGTGTTTTTTGAGGTCGCGTTGAAGGTATCTAGGTCAACGGGCTTTTTCCAAATACTCATGTAGGTTCCTTAATTATTGACTTTGTTAGTGCGTGAGCAGTTTCATTAACGTTAATACTGTCGTTGAAGATAACTATGTTCTTAAAGAAAGCTGTACTCTTAAAAACAATAGTTATCTTACAGCTATTAGTTATTACACAAGTTGATGTTAACATGCATAAAAACCGAATACACAGAGGATATTGTATGACGTCATGGATGAAGTTTGCCTCGCTTCTTACACTCGCAGGGCTAAGTGCCTGCAGTGCTTCCCCAACAGGCAGAAACCAATTACTGCTTTTTTCAGATAAAGATATGTCTCAGCTTGGAGCACAGTCTTTTGAACAAATGAAGAAAGAACAACCCATCAGCAAAGATGCAAAAACGAACGCTTATGTACAGTGCGTTGCAAACAGCATCACGCAATACATTCCTAAACAAGGTTTTAGTGAATGGGAAGTTGTTGTCTTTGACAGTGACCAAGTAAACGCATTCGCCCTACCAGGCGGAAAAATTGGCGTCTATACCGGGTTACTTAAGGTAGCGGTTAATCAAGACCAACTCGCGACAGTTATTGGACACGAAGTGGCGCACGTTTTAGCGGATCACAGTAACGAACGTCTATCTCAATCTCAAATCGCTAACACTGGCTTATCCGTTACTAGCGTCGCGCTAGGTGCATCAGAATACAAGCAATATCAAGGCCTGACGATGGCGGCCTTAGGTTTAGGCGTTCAGTACGGCGTTATTCTACCGTATGGGCGAACTCAAGAGTTTGAAGCCGATGTTGTTGGCCTAGAGTATATGGCTAGAGCAGGGTTCGATCCTAACCAAAGTGTCGACCTATGGCAAAACATGGCGAAGGCATCGGGTGGTAATCAGCCCCCAGAACTGCTTTCTACACACCCTTCGCACAGTACGCGCATCAAAGATCTGCAAGCGACGATCAAAACGCTTCCTCAATCGGGTTCTCCAAGGCCAAATTGCAAAGTGTAATCCGAAGTTCTCTTCGTACCACGAATACAAAAACGCCCTATCCATATTGGCTAGGGCATTTTTTTTGTTTTGATTCTTGTTAAGTACCAAGAATTTGTAATGGTAGGCTTAACAACTGGTCACCCGTTGACGCGAAATACCAGATAACACCAATCAAGCTGCTCACTAAACCTACATACCAAACAAACGACACGACTTGACCGTATTTGTCTAATGGCAACAAGTGACTGTGGTGACGCCCTTTCCATTCGAACAGTATTTCCACACTACCCATAATCAATAAGAAACCAAACAAGGTCAGATTCAACTGGTAACTCAACACTACGCCAGCAACAGCTGCTGCGATACACAATACAATACCAAGCACGCTGTTCATTGAGAAACTGATACTTTTCAGTACATGACCGCCATCGAGAGGCAGAATTGGCAATAGATTAAACAAGTTCAATAGCGCGTTGAATACCGCAAGCCCAGCAAAGAACATCTCGCCAGTGATCCAGTACAACACGGTAAACACCAAAGACAATATCAATCCGAACAATGGCCCCATGATTGAGATAACTACATCTTGCCAGCGCGTATTGATCTTCTCATCGGATAACGCTAAACCACCAAGGAACGGTATCAAATAGATACCTTTAGTCTTCATGCCAAAGTATTTCATCGCTCTAATATGGCCGTATTCATGGAACATAAGGCAAGCGATTAGAGCTAAAGCAAACTGAATTGAAAATAGCCATGAATACGCAGCCAAGCTCGCTGAGGCAAGTACGACTTTGATTAGCTTGGCACTCTTTAATGCTTTCATACCAAGCGACACTAATCCAATTAAGCTAAAACGCTTCTCAGGTTTAGGTGCGACAACGGGGGTTTGTTGTTCGATGTCTTTAGTGTCGCGGTTACCTTCGGCAATCATTTGACCATTGACGGAGGCTTTGTAATACATCTCAAATGGCTGCCATTGAACTGACGCCTCAACGTGACACTGCAACGTATCTTCGCCAGATTGCAGCATAAATGTGTGAGTGCGAGCATTCTCTTGCTCTGAGGTCGCATCCAGCTGAGACACAAGTGTATTGTCCCAGAACAGCTGTTGCCAACCTGCCATTGAACCTTCTAAACGAAGCGGTTTTCCAAGAAACTCTATCGCGAGTAATTCCAAACTTAAATTCCAATTTAATGCCATCGTAAATGAAACCGTATTATGCCGATTTAGCGATTAACGGTAAACACAAACAAAGTTGTTACATATTTAAGCAATTGAACACTATTTATGCCGATAATGCGCATAAACATTCTGGTCACACCTCCAACCACGAATAAACCATTGATTGTATGAATATTATTAGTGTTAAAGTCCCGCCCCTTAAAATTATAACTTCACAAAATGATAACTCATTCTTTGACTTTACATGAAACATGAATTTAACATGTTATTTACATTGACGCATCACTAATAAGAATGCTCAGTGTGTTTTCAACAATAAGAATGAGATTTGATGCCCTAGGAGGGTCAAGGATGAAAACAATACAACGCTCTCTCGTTTCGCTTTCTGTGCTATTTGCATGTAATTCACTTGCGGCTGGTTTCCAAGTTGCTGAGCACTCTGCCTCAGGCCTTGGACGCGCATTCTCAGGTGAAGGTGCAGTTGCCGACAACGCGAGTGTACTTGCGAGAAACCCCGCTGCAATGACCCTATTTGATACAGCCCAATTTTCAGGCGCGGTTTCTGTCGTTGATCCAGAAGTAGACATTACTCAAAACAATGTTCCAGGTTCTGGCGGGCAAAGTCAGACATCTAAAGACGTCGCTCCCCTTCAGATTGTACCTGGTGCTTACTACATTAGCCCAATCAATGAGCAATGGGCTTGGGGTATTGGTATGTTTTCCAACTACGGTGTTGCTACCGATTACCCAGATGATATCTACGCAGGTGATCTAGCCGGTGATACATCACTCATGTCTGTCAATTTAAACCCCAACGTAGCGTATAGAATCGACGACCAATTCAGCGTCGGTGCTGGTGTAAACCTTGTTTATGCAGAAGCTGAACTCAATCGCCACCAAGGTGCTATTTCGAATGTTACTGGTGATCCTGCATCGACGAAGCTAATCAGTATGACCGGCGAAACATTCGCATTTGGTTGGAATGTGGGTGGCTTATATGAATTGAATGAAAACAATCGATTTGCTATCGCTTATCGTTCAGAGGTCGACCTTGACTTTGACGATGGTGAGTTTACTGATTACACAGGTGGCATAGTCAAAGGTAGCGCAACAGCAACGACTGGCCGTCTAAAAATCACGCTACCTTCAATTCTAGAAATTTCCGCTTTCCACCAATTGACCGATCAATGGGCTATTCATTATGGTTGGCAACAAACGGGTTGGAGCAGCTTTAAAGAACTTAAAGCGACTAGTCCAGATTGTACAAATGGCGAATGTTTTAAAAAGACGGAACACTACGAGGATAACAACCGTTACTCGTTAGGTGCGACTTATCAGTTAAATCAAGAGTGGACACTAAGAGCTGGATTTGCGTATGACGAACAAGCTGGTCAAGCAACGTTAAGTATCCCAGATAGCGATCGTTACTGGTACAGCACTGGCTTAACTTACCAATACAGCCCTGACCTTTCTATTGATGCAGGTTTCGCTCTTGTTCAAAGTAAAGGTGATGACTTCACGGAAACCAATAAACTGGGTCAAAAGCTTGAGTTTTCTGGCGATGCAGTCGCTTACCTATCTGCAATTCAATTGAACTACACCTTTAACTAAACGGAATTCACACATGAAAAAGTTATTTAGTGTTTCGCTGCTTGCTTCAGCGATATTTCTTGCTGGTTGTGGTGATGACTCTTCGAGTTCAGGTGCTTCAACTACCGTTAAATACGATCAATACATTCAAGATTCACTTGCTCGCACAACAAGTATCAAGTTTCACCTAAGTGGTGCTAACAAAGCAGTTCCATTGCCAAGTTTCGCTCTGATGGACGCGACGGATGGCACTCTTGGGTTACCAACGGGTGGTAAAGATTCATTAACTAACCCAATTGCGGCAATGAACACAATGGATGGTTGGTCTACTTCGATGCCAATCGTAATGAATTTCGAAGGTACAGGTCTTGCCGACGGTGTCGCAACTGGTGGGATTTATATTCTAAAGCTTAGCAGTTCACTTACATCCACAACACCACCAACGGTTGAAGGTGTGTTGACTCTAGGTACACATTTTAATGTGTTATCGAGCGCGGCAACCGATGCCTTTACTATTGTATTTAAAGATTCACTCGATGCTTCAAGCGAATACGTGTTGGCACTGTCGAATGAACTGACCGATGTGAATGGCGATCCGGTAGGAATGTCGTCAAGCTACGCGGCTCTGAAATCAAGCTCAGTAACGTATACTGACGGTAGCTTAGCTCAGGCACAAAAAGTAACTCAAGGTGTTGAGAAAATCTTTGCAGGGGCGAATGCAGCGGGCAAAGTTAGCCTTGATAGCAAAGACATCATCTACTCGACGTGGTTTACCACCCAATCTGTTGGCGGTTCCCTTTTCGCAACAAAAGCAGCAACAGCGACCGGGTTGGCTTCTGCGAATCTAAATGGTGTATGGAAAGGCAGTGCAAAACCTAATTCGGTTGACCTAAAAGCCGCTTACACTATGTCGTTCCTTCCTGCAGTAACATTCAAAACAGCATTAGCAAATGACACTGATTTTGACAAATACATTGGTGGTGGTGACGCAACTAAGATTGCCAAAGCCAAATTTGCAATCGGGGCGATGTACGATGCATCAAGTGCAGATGTCAATGTAAGCCAAGGATCGGTTAAGTTACCTTACTACTTAGAAACAAGCAGCAGTAAATGGAATTCTCAGCCGTTTGAATCCGCTATGCCTAGCCTAGCTAAGGTTTCAAGTGCCCTAAGTAATAGTGCAGAAAAGGCGAACATGGCAGCTCAGCTTATTGCTGCGGGTATTGATGCAAGTATATTATCGACAAGTCAAACAGAGCAGCTGAAACTCATTGGGTTAAACTTGACTCTCAAAGATGGTTCAGCACTTGATAGCGAAAGAGTCATCACCAAATACTCTCCTGTCCCTCAAGTTAAATCATTGGAAGACGTCGAATTATTACTGTTTACGCCAAATGGTTCTGATCCGACGAATGTAGTGATCTACCAACACGGCATCACTTCGGCTAAAGAAAACGCTTATGCTTTCGCTTACAACCTTGCAAAAGCGGGTGTAGCAGTATTAGCCATTGACTTACCTATTCACGGTACACGTAGTTTGGATGATACTCGTTCGGCAAACGCTGACGTTTTGGCTTATCTAAACTTAGCGAACTTACCCGTCGCTCGCGATAACGTACGCCAAAGTGCGCTTGATGTTATGGGCTTACGCGCAGCTTTAGCTGTATCATTAAAAGCTGGGGCACTCACAACGTCTCCACTGAAGGCATTTAATCTAGCTACTGGCTCACAAGTGAAGTTCTTAGGCCACTCACTCGGCGGTATTGTTGGAACGACTGCAGTTGCAGCCTCTAACCGTACACTCGGTAGTGTCGCAGCTAATTCGCTTTACTCATTCAGTTCAGCAGCGATAGAAAACTCAGGCGGCCAGATATCGAACCTTCTATTAGGTTCTACAGAGTTTGGCCCTCAAGTTAAGCACAGCGTGGCATTGAGCGCTTCAACGGAATACGCAGGTTTTGCAACGGCGAACTGTGGAAGCCTCTCTAGCAAACAGTGTTACACAACGTTTGAAGCAAACGCGACCGCTGCGCAGAAAGCAACCATGACAGCCGCTTTTCAACAGTTCGCTTATGCTGCACAAACTGTGTTAGATACTGTTGATCCGTTTACCAATGCGGCTTATCTAGTTGCTTCTGGCTCACCTGTTCTGCCTATTTATATGGGACAAGTTCAAGGTGATGATACAGTACCAAACACAGTCGCAAACGCTCCGTTCGCGGGAACCACACCGTTAGCAATGAAGCTGAAACTAAAAGTCGTTGATTCGAGTAATACGAGCCCAGACGGAGCGAAGGATTTTGTTAAGTTCAGTGATGTTGCTGCGCACAGTACGTTTGTAATACCGCAAGATAAGACGACACCGACACCTTTGGACGCAGGTCATCATGTAAGCATGCAGACACAAGCTGTAGACTTCTTAATAGACAACGCGTTAACTTCAGCATCTATTACTGGTTCCTTCCTGGAATAATAAATAGAGCAACTCAACAAATGCCAGCCTAACCGCTGGCATTTTTGTTTCTATGACCAACCAACCTTCCCTAGTTAACCGTTTGCATAAAACGCTAAAACACAAATGGTTGATCTCGGCTAAAATTAATCAAGACAGAATACCGTACGACCTCTTTCTTTATTGTAAATAAAGTGGATAATAGCCCCGTAATTAATACCTAATAAATGTGAGTCCATTATGTCTTCTGAAGCTACTATGCTTGAACGCTGCCAATCTAAATGTGAACTATGTGGTTCTGATTCTTCTCTTACTGCGTACGCAGTGCCGCCACACAGCCACGTAACAGTGGATCACGGCATCATGGTATGTGACAAATGCCTAGGTGAGATTGACGATCCAAAAGATATCAACCACTGGCGTTGCCTAAGCGACAGCATGTGGAGCCAAGAAGCGCCAGTTCAAGTAATGGCATGGCGTCAACTTACTCGTCTGAACTCTGAAAGTTGGGCTCAAGACGCGCTAGACATGATGTACCTTGAAGAAGAAACATCAGTTTGGGCACAAATCGGCATGT
Organism: Vibrio tasmaniensis; assembly: GCF_024347635.1. Lineage (NCBI taxonomy): Bacteria > Pseudomonadati > Pseudomonadota > Gammaproteobacteria > Vibrionales > Vibrionaceae > Vibrio > Vibrio tasmaniensis. The sequence continues at coordinate 1,417,325 of NZ_AP025511.1, read as the reverse complement.
CTGCTGATGATAAGCCTCTTGATGTGAACGGCGTTGAGCTTAAAAAAGGTGACGACGTAACAGTAATCAAAGACCTGCCAATCAAAGGGACTAACCAAGTGATTAAGCAAGGTACTGTTATCCGTGGCATCAGCGTTGGTGACGATCCTAAGCTTGTTTCTGGTAAAACAAACGGCGGTCAATCAATGTACGTAATCGCTGAGTTCTGCCGTAAGAAGTAATCTTACTGTAAGAAAGTGATAGAAAAAGAAAAGGCGCTAATTAGCGCCTTTTTTAACATCTCAAGTTCTTACAACTTAAAGCTATCAATAAGATGTTTTCGATAGTTCTTAATGACCGATACCAAAGAGCCTTTGATACCACTGATTTGCTTTGAGTGCGGGCACCATAATGCAAATCCAAACTTGAAACCTTCTTCCATTTGTTCGGAACAAATAGGTTCGATCGAATATTTAGAAAATTCATAGTCAGTAAAAAAAGCCTTAGGCAGCAACGACCAACCTAACCCCGCTTCAAGCATTTTAATAATCAGTGCGAGTTGATCGATTTCTTCATAATCAGAGCTCACAATAATCTTCTCAGACATCCCTTCATCAACCAGAGACTTCAATACGAACTGTTTAGAATTTCTGAGTGCCACTAATACTTCATCTTTGCTCAAGGTAGATAACTCTCCACCTTTTTGCGCAAATGGGAAGAATTCGAAATGCCCTAGAAAAGTAGCATCTAAACTGTGCATAGCACGGCTATCATGAACATTAACCAGACCAAAATGATAATCGCCAGTCTGTAAGCCAACTTTAATTTCGTTCTTATTCCTGACGAGGAAGTTTACTCGCATCATCGGAAAATCGTGTTTTAACTGCTTACGAATATCCACCAGTACGCGCTGTGGTATCACACTAGAGTAAGCAATCGTAATGTTTTCTAATCCACCATAAGACAAACTCAACGCGACCTTGTCAAAAGTACGAGCTTGTTCAATCGTCTGTTTTGCGTAGTGATAAAGGAGGTGCCCGTCCTCTGTTGGTTCTACAGAGCGACCGATCCTTTCAAAAAGATTAACAGCAAGGTGATCTTCCAAGTTTGTAATAACCTGCCCGACGGTCGTTCTGTGCTTGTTGAGTTTTACGGCTGCTTTGCTGAATGACCGTTGTTCATAGACGGTCACAAACGCCAGAAGTTGTTCAATACTGAAGTTCATTTTGATGTGCTTACTTTCTTAGTCATGCATATGAGATAGAAAAATATCTACTGCATCAGAATAATAATGATAAAAAGACAGAGCTAAATAGCTAATGATTTGTGCCTTTTGCTAACCCTTCTTTCTAGTATATACCTAAATCTACCTACGTTTGATGGATCTGATCCTCTATATACGATTATTAACATTGCCATAGTTCCTTTATCGTCACCTTATTCAAACGATAGAGACAGAGCCATGAACACAATGCCACATGAACTCGTGTGGGGTGAGATCTACTTCCCGCCTTTGCTTTTAGTTATCGCGTTAGCGTATGTATTGACGATATTGACTGGCTCAATCACGACAAAGCTTGGGCTACATAAATATGTCGCCTTTCCTGCAATCGCCGAAATAAGCTTACTCGTTATTTTCGTCGGCGTTATCGGCCAATTTATTACCATTTTCTGAGGCATTCACCTTGATTAAACGTTATCTCATTACGCTACTACTGGTCGTTTCCGCAAGCTTTGTGGTTTATAGCTATTACCAATCTTATACAAGCAACCCTTGGACGAGAGACGGGCAAGTCAGTGCCTACATAGTGTCTATTACTCCTCGTGTAACCGGACAAATCATTAAAATCCACGTAAATGACAACTCTCAAGTGTCTAAAGGCGATCTACTTTTTGAGATCGACCCTAGTATTTATAGAGCGGCTTACAACAAAGCACTAGCGACACAAAAACAAGCGCTTGCTCTACTTGCGAAAGCAAAAAATGAAGAGCAACGTGCAGCGAACCTTGAAAAAAGAACCCCTGGTGCCGTTCCCGTTTTAACGTTGAACAACTTAAGTAATGCTGTCGAAACCTCATCAGCGAATGTTCAACTAGCCAAAGCCAATGTTGAAGAAGCTCATTTAAACCTCGAATTTACCAAAGTCTATGCACCTACGAACGGATACATAACAAATTTTAACCTACGTGTTGGTTCTCAAGTGGTAGCGAACTCGCCCGTGGTTGCATTGATCGATGAAGATAGCTTTTGGATTGAAGGTTATTTTAAAGAAACCGACCTCGTTGGGGTCTACCCAGACAATACAGCGTTTGTCACACTCATGATGCACGACAAAGTCCAACTCAAGGGGCATATCCAGAGCATTGGTTTTGGCATTGCTAAACAAGATGGCAGCACAGGTAACGACCTTCTACCTAACGTGAATCCAAACTTCCAATGGATTCGCCTTGCTCAACGTATACCAATTAAAGTGAAGCTCGATATGATTCCTGAGGACATACAACTTCGCGTTGGGATGACAGCTTCAATCAAAATAATCAAATAGTTGGATGGCTTTTATGTTCAATGCATCGACCAAAGAAGCAATTAAGGCTTCTCTCGCTATTGTTATCTCTATCTGTCTTGCGTTGTGGTTTCAGTGGGAAAAGCCGTACTGGGCGGCAATTGCGGTTGCAGTCATGGCATTGAACGAGAGTTTTGCCCATTCAATAAACAAAGGCCATAACCGACTAATGGGAACCTTGTTAGGGACGGGTTATGCGTTTTTCTTGATTGCGATGTTTTCTCAGGACCGCTTTCTATTTCTGATGTTTTTCACCTTATTTCTTGGTACATGCATCTTCATGTCGAGTGATGAAAAATACGGTTATGTCTTTTCTATAGGCTTTGCTGTCTGCTCCATCATCTCGTGCATGGGCGGATTCGATAACCAAATTACATTTTATTTTGCGGTGCTACGAATACAAGAAACTTTGCTAGGCGTTATCACCTTCTCAATTGTTTATCGTCTTATCTGGCCGGTAACCACTGAACAAAACTTTGTACAGCGCTTTGAAGTAAGCAGAGAGACATTGTTAACTGCAATGCGTAACACCGACAGCTTGGATATAGAAGCCTTAGAATCCAACACCGCGAATATTGATAAGCTTTACCAACTGCTAGATTTACCATTAAACGGCAGTTATCACCTTAAAGCGAATATTCTAGACTGGCGTTTGAGAATCCATGAAATGGCGCATATTCAGGCTCGACTGCTTGAACTCGCCTCAGATGAGCTAACTCAAGCTATTGATTGGCCAATTCTCACCGAAAAACTGGAAAAATTAGAATTGCTGGCGCCACACTTGTTATTGATTGATGATGTGCCGTTTGTGAAGAGTGAGAAGATAAACGTTTCTTGGCACCATGAGCACCGTACCTTTGTTCAACATCTGAATGAGGATGGGAGAAAGGTTTTACAAGGTGTCTCGATGTTCGTAACGTCGCTATTGGTTTGGATATATCTACCTGTTCCGGGTGGTTTTATTTTTCCGATGATTGCAGGCGTATTTTCTTCCATGTTGCCGACGATGCCACCAAGTGTTATCAAAGATGCGTTTTTCGGGGTGATAGGCACGGGTACCATTATTTTACTTCAATACGTGTTTATCATGCCGATGATGACTGAATTGTGGCAATTGGCACTGTTCTATTTCATTAATAGCATGGTGATATGGAAAGTGTTCGCAACACCTAAACTGATGGTACACCGAATACTTGGCATTAACTTGTTGGTCGTCCTGACATCTGGCGCGCTCAATCTAACACCAGTTTATCAGATTCAAACACCATTGCTGATGTTGACCACAGTCCTTGTTGTCTTGATGATCGCTAAGCTATTTACTGACCTCTTCAGAGTAAAGAGCGCTGCTTAAGCACGTTATTTTAAGAACCGAACGACAGGCACAAAAAAGGCGCAATTAAGCGCCTTTAAAAAATCTATTTTTTACTGACTCAAAATCAGTTATTTCTCAACCAAACATCTTGGTTAGTCTGTGGTTTTTTCTTTTTCTTCTTCTTGCCTGTACCAGCCGGTGGCGCTACGGGTTTTAGCGCAGCAACAAGTGCAGCGGTTGCCTCTTCATCCACTTCAAAGCCTTCAATTTGCTCGCGCTCAAGACGAATTTTGTTCTTCTTCTCGATGATTGTGAAGTGGTGGTAATCTTCGTGATCGATTAGTGATAACGCAAGGCCCACCTCACCCGCACGACCGCTTCGGCCAATACGGTGCATGTAGTCTGATGGACTACGTGGTAAGTCAAAGTTGATTACTACAGGAAGCTTTTCAATATCCAGACCACGAGCTGCGATGTCTGTCGCGATCAGAACGTCAATCTCGCCAGATTTAAAATCTTCTAAGATACGAGTACGTGAACCCTGACCTTTATCACCGTGGAATACTTCTGCAATGATACCGCGCTTGTATAGCTTGTCTGCCAAATGTTCACAGCTGTTCTTCGCGTTAACGAAGATCAGAGCTTGTCGCCATTCGTGCTGTTGAATCAGGTGCGCTAACAAAGCTGTCTTACGGCCTTTTTCGACTTCGAATACTCGCTGAACTAGCGTGCTCGCATTGGCACTTTGAAGTTGGACTTCAATTGGGTCGTTCAGTAATTCGTGAGTCAACGTTTTAACTTGCTCAGGGAAAGTCGCAGAGAACAACAGAGTTTGCTTCTTGCTTGGCAGCAGCTTCAAGATCGCGTCGAGCTCTTCGGTAAAGCCAAGGCTCAACATTCGGTCAGCTTCATCAAGCACTAACGTTTTTACTTTATCGAGTTTGATAGCGTTGCTTGAGATTAGATCAAGCAAACGACCCGGTGTTGCCACCAAGATGTCTGTGCCGCCACGTAGCGCTTGCATCTGAGTGTTGACCGATACACCACCAAATACACAAACCGTTTTAATCGCACCATTGAAATGCACAGCGTAAGACTTAACACTGTCAGCGACTTGCTTAGCAAGTTCACGAGTAGGAACTAAGATAAGGCCGGACACAAAGTTACCTTTGCCTGCTCTTCGGTCTAAAGGTGCAGCTTCATGGATTTGTTGTAACAGCGGCAGTGCAAATGCTGCAGTTTTACCTGAACCTGTATTTGCGCCTGCAATTAGGTCGCGTCCTGCTAACACACTTGGAATAACTTGCGCTTGGATAGGCGTTGGCTGTTGGTATTCAAGCTCGGTAAGACGAGCCATCAAAGGAGAGATTAAGCCAAGATCAGAGAAGTTGGTTGGTGTTGTGGTGTTAGTCATTAATTGCAGGAACTCAAAGCTAAAATATTAGCGCGCTATATTAACGTATTTCAGCAGTATTACGTAACTAAATCGCCCCTTTCTCTCGTGTTTTAGCAATTAGCCCCTACTACAACACACCCAGCTATCACGTTATCGCAAGTTTAATTCAGCCATCCTGCTACCGTTTGTTCCGGTGTATACGAGTTAGGTTCAGTTAACCACACGGCGACGGCGTCTGGTGTGGTGACTAAAAGAGAGAAATCGATATTGAATTGCCATTCAGATTCACCACGTTGATAGCCGTCGTAAACCACGACAAAATCGTGCTCAAGTTTCTTACCTCTGTTCTCGCCCGCTTTAACGGTGGTGACTTCGTTCATCGCCAACAAGGCAATATGAGCGACATAATCCCCTTTACCTTCGTAATTCACACTGAACGTATCGCCTTTATGATTGACGGTTAGCTTAGGGTTACTTTGTTGTTGGATCGAAGGGAGATTTCTATCGAGCCAGTTAAAGTAACCGCGCCACTCTTTGCCATCGACGATAAAGCCCGGAGTATAAACGCCACTTGTTACTCCATAAGCTTTGTACAAGCGTTGCTTCTGACTGAATGCCTTGCTAGCGAATTTGTCTCCCCACCCTAGGTAATCCCAGTAATCGACGTGATAGGCGAGCGGAATGACTTGTGTCCAAAGATTAGGGTGGTCTTCAAAAGTACTAAGGTAGGCATCAGCAGGCGGACAACTTGAACAACCTTCAGAGGTGAACAGTTCGATAACCTGCGCAGGTTGACCTTCATTACTCCAGGTTTGTGCATTCGACACAGAAGAGTAAAAGCCGATCGGTAAGGCAAATAAACAGAATTTAATCAATGGTGAGTTGCGACTGGCGTGTGACATACCGTGATCCTTGTACAAAGCGAATTTACTGGCGCTCAAATACAGACCGTTATGCCTAGATTTTTCTTTCAGGTGCTGAGTTTATTTCAGGTGCTGGGTTTATTTCAAATGCTTAGTTTCTTTGAGATGCAAAGCTTATTCCAGATACACAGCTTCTTTCAGATACAAAAATGCCAGCTTCAGAAGCTGGCGTTTTCTTAAAATTCTATATTTTTACATGTTAACGCAGAGATTAACGGTTGATACCGATATCGCGTTGCATGTGACCAGATAGTTCGCTTGAGTAGTAACTACGTGGAGAGTTGTCTACAAAAAGAATATCGAAAATGTGTGCAATCAATCCTTTGAAGTTAACCGAGTAGGTCTTCTTATCCATAGAGTTAGGAACAGCGATAGTATTCATTTGCATTGCTTGAGCCATGATTGCCTCTCTATAAATTTGTTTAAGTGGTTCGTTCTGATGACAAGAATATTAGGTGATTTTTTGCACGTTAAAAAATGACTAAATTTGGATATTCAGATTAGTTTTTCTAATAAAACAAGCCGTTAACAACGCATGAAAATAGATATTCACAAATGGTGGGTATAAATTCACAATGACGTTAATATCATGCATTTAGTACAATTAACCCTCAAACAACGGTGGCTGATGTCACATAAAATTTACATAAATAAATTTTCCACTTCATCAGCCACGTGTTCATTATGGATTTTTCGATAAGTTATATTTGTTTTTAATTTACTTGTTCAATAGCTGGCTTCTTCACATAAACCGACGCTATAACTGCAATCGTCATCGTAGAAACCAGCACTGCTAGCGACCAATAAGTTGGGATAGCCCACTCACTGTCAACCAGTAGCATTTTTACACCGATGAAGACCATGATGAATGCCAATGCAGGTTTCAAGTAAATGAACTTATCCATCATGCCCTGAAGAACAAAGTACAATGAACGAAGGCCAAGCAATGCAAATACGTTCGCGGCCAGTACTAAGAATGGCTCTCGCGTAACAGCGAAAATGGCAGGGATAGAATCCAATGCAAACATCACGTCCATGACTGCAATCGCGCCGATCACCAACATCATTGGAGTGAATGCCCATTTTGCACCCTGTTTAACCATTAATGCAGGACCTTGGAAGTCTTCTGTCACAGGCATCACTTTACGAAGTAACTTCTCAGGTAGCGTATTCACACTCTCCTCTTCGCCCTTATCTAGCGCCAGTTTAATACCTGTACCAATTAGGAACGCAGCAAATACATAAAGCACCCAGTGGTATTCAGCCAAGAGCTGAGCACCTAATGCGATCATAATTGCACGAAGCACCAATGCACCAATTACGCCCCAAAGAAGCGCACGAGGTCTTAGATGCTCAGGAACTTGGTATTGAGCAAAGATCATCGCGAAAACAAACAAGTTGTCTACGCTCAATGATTTTTCTAGCAAGTAACCGGTAATAAATGACACGGTTGCTTTTTGGGCTGTGTATTCACTATTCGGCGCATAGATGTCCCAAAATAGGTAAATGGAACCAGCAAATAAAAACGCGAGCACAAACCAGAAAACGCTCCAAATTGCCGCTTTCTTGATGGTTACACTACCACCACGAGTCTGATAGATATCAATAGAGACGAGAATGACTGTCAGCAGGAAAAAGCCCGCATAAGTCGTCATGATTGGCGATGAAAAAAAGGATTCACTATGTGTAGATAATAGAGATTGAGTTGAGTTCATTATTCCTCCGGGCGGAAGAACTGTACAAAGACCTTCCGCAAACAAAACTATCAAGTTCCACGACGGATCTTGATTGTGATTGCGTTGGTCTCGTTGAAGTGAAATATGGGATTTCACCTTTACATACCGGATAGACTCTTGGCCTAACGAGATGACGATATGTAAACTTGCGCTAACTACTCCCCAAACGCGTGGATAATATTCCTCTATCTTTGTTTCGTCTAGAAAAATTTGCACTAGAAATGCAAAAAGGAGCAAGTGCTCCTTTCTTATTGATGCCACTCTGTCAAATAGACACTCGAATTGATTCTAAGAATAAATTCACTATCCAAACTCGCTATGGCACTGCGTGATCAAGTTATAATTTTGAGTAAATTACAATTCTGCGTAAATTATAATCCTGCCGTCGGTATCAAATACACTAACGCAGACCAAACCGATACCCAGCCAACAACCGCTACCGCATCTAACCAATCTTTCTTATCCATGTTTATCTCCACAAGAAGGCGACCTGCAGGAATAAAGCATAAACAATGCCAAATTTATAAATAAACTGCAGCAATAATATCAAGCACAAGTATTATTGCTGATTATCTAAAGCACTCCATGCAATTTAATGGCTCATTGTGTTGAAGCGACTCTGGGTGGTCTTGTAGAAACTCGATGAAACAATCTGCCATTGAGTCGGTCGTCACCACACCATCACCTATCATATCCAAAACGGCGTTATAGCCCTCTTTTCCTTTCATAGTGTAGGCTGACGACGTGCCCCGATAGACTCGATCTCGAGAAACAGCCTGCCATCCCAATGCTTCAGAATGAATTTCTAAATGATGGATTCTATGCCCAAGAGGCGCTTCCTTGTGGTAACAAAACCTTAGGTTATGCGTATAAGGAAAGCTGCCTGAGCCTGTCCCTACAACGCCATTATCCAATGCGTTATTGATTGCCCCTTCAAGCATACCCGCGATCGTTTCACCTTTTACTTCATACACACCAATGGGTACGGCAAACGGTAGTAGTTTTCCGGCAATATCGGCAACGGATACATCACCACTATTGAGTGAATTTCGCACTCCACCAGAGTTGTGGATAGCAAACTCAACTTGATGTCCTTTCTTATTCATCAAGTAGTGAAATGATTGAGCAACCAACGGAGCAAGCTGACTTGGACCTTTCTCATCCGGGATCCGAATATGGCGCAGTGTAGTGTCTGCATGAGCAATAACTTGTTGTTGAAGTTTTCGAACTCTCGGCTGGTATTTATCCGTCAGAATGCTCTGCAGCTCAGGATCTTTTTTACACACTGCAATATTAGGGTGATTGTTTAAAAACTCACACGCCATGTCGTGGGCATCGTCTTGCCCTACTTCACTCAATTTCGCGTCTATAAACAGTCGACGTCCTAACAGCAGCTCATTTTTGCCGTTAAAGTGCGTCACTTTGCCTTGAGAATCGAACTCGATTTCGCAGTGCCCTAGGCTAATGGCGTGGAAACCCGCTTGTACTACATAGGTGTCACCGACTTTCACGCCGTAATCATCGTCTTTAACTAAGCCGATATCAGAGAAGTCACCTTGCAAACGGTGGCTATGCCCTCCAACAATGACGCCAATACCTGAAACGTTGGCCGCTAGCTCTAAATCAGCTTCGTAACCAAGGTGACTGAGCAACACAATCTTGTTGATGCCAGCTTTATGAATCTGCTCAATGGTCGCTTTTGCGGTTTCTAAAGCATTTTCAAATGGTGTATCGATATCTGGATTAGCAATGCCTGCCATCTTGTCGATGCTTAAGCCGAATATTGCAACCTTCTCGCCATCAAACTCTTTCGTTATAAAAGAGGCACTTCGCGTTACAGTCAGATAAGGCTTAACAATTTCGTTGTCCGCTAAGGTATGAGTTTTATTGATATCCTCATTCGATAGGTTCCAGTTACCTGCTAACAATGGAAATTTAATTCTTTTAGCGAAAATCGCAACGGGCTCATTCCCCATGTCTAACTCATGGTTGCCAAGAGTCATGGCATCTATATTAAGGGCATTCAACAGATCTGCGTTGGCTTTTCCCTTGAATAAGGAGAAGTACAAAGTGCCTTGAAAGCAGTCACCAGCATGCAGGAACAGGGTTCCAACCTTCTGACGCTGAGCATCTTGTTCAATTTGCTTAAAGCGTGTTGAGATTCGAGCAAAGCCACCAGTACTCACATAAGGTTCTATGATGTGGCTGTTCATTTTAAGTGATAACTGTAATGAGGTTGGTTCAAAGTATGAGTGGGTGTCGTTGATGTGTGCCAACACTATTTTTGTCGGCTTATTCTTTTTAGTCATATTTTCTTCTCTCTTTGTCCCTTCATACTAGGTCGAGAATCATGACAGAATCGTGAATTTTATGAAACTGCACTGCAAAAAAATACTCGAGATAGATCAAAAATCTCATTTTGCACCGTATAAATAAACAACGGGTTTTGTGACAGATGAGCATACCGGATTGGTGTTTTTCGATTATGATTAAAGATATCTGTTAGCTTTCAAACAATTAGCAGAGCCTTCCGTTAGGAGTAAGCCTATGCAACTAGAAAGAATCGAGATTTCTGGCTTTCGAGGTATTAAGCGCATGTCTCTTGCGTTTGATGAGCTAACCACGCTTATTGGTGAAAATACTTGGGGTAAGTCTTCATTATTGGATGCCCTTTCCGTCGTTCTTCCTTCAGACGGTGTTCCATATCACTTCGAAATGACCGATTTCCATGTCGATTACTCGGTTTCACATCCACAGTCTCAACACCTTCAAATTGTTCTCGCATTAAAAGCCAACGATAAAAGTGAGCTAAATGCAGGACGTTATCGCAAACTGAAGCCGGTGTGGGTTCAAGACGAGTTTGGTGTCTTTCGTATCTATTATCGAATCAGTGCCACGTTAGAGCAGTATGAAACGACCACACACTACGCATTTTTAGGTTTAGACGGTAATCCGCTTAAACTTCATCACTCCGAAAAACTCGCTCAAGAGTTAATGACCTTGCATCCTGTGATCCGTTTACGGGACGCAAGGCACTTCGATCGTCCTTTTAACAGCAATTCACTTAACCACAATGCTCACCTGCCGACTAATGTTCACGCGAATAATGCAAACGGAAATGGGAACAACAATCCAAATAACGGACATGGGAACGGACATGGGAACGGACATGGGAACGGACATAATCACACGACCAATGGTCATGGCACGAATGGAAACGGCAGCAGCGGCAATGGCAATGGCAATGGCCGTCAGGCAAGAATAGAAAAGCGCATCGACAACACCTGCCGCCGTCTTATGGCGATACCCGGACATGTTAATAAAGGTGAAATGCGCAGTAGTCTTGAATCAATGCAAAGCTTAATAGAACACTACTTCTCATTTAAGAGTGTCTCACGTAAGAATCCGAGAAAACCGCGTGACGGGCTACTGTACTCAGCTGGTGCGAACGACAAGAGCATTCATCAATTGGTCGAAGAGACCAAAAACAAACAAACGCGCTTATTATTCATGGGGTTACTTAATGCCTATTTGCAAGCAAAAGGGCCAAATGACTTAAGACGATGCGCGCGCCCTCTTTTGATCCTTGAAGATCCAGAGGGCCGACTGCATCCGACGCATCTAGCAAGGGCTTGGAGCTTGATGCAAAAGTTACCCATGCAAAAAATCCTGACCACCAACAGTGGCGATCTACTTGCTGCTGTGCCACTTCAATCGATTCGTCGCTTGGTGCGTCAGTCGGATAAAACCATTGCCAACCAACTTAACATGAACCACTTCAGCAAAGATGAACTTCGTCGAATTGGTTTTCATATTCGTTTTCACCGGTCCGGTGCTCTGTATGCTCGCTGTTGGTTGTTGGTAGAAGGTGAAACCGAAGTATGGTTGTTTAACGAGTTAGCCAACCAATGTGGGTATAACCTTGCTGCGGAAGGCGTTCAGATTATTGAGTTCGCTCAATCAGGACTCAAGGCACTGATCAAAGTCGCGCAAGAGTTTGGAATAGATTGGCATGTCGTCACCGATGGCGATGCTGCCGGTAAAAAGTATGCCGCAACGGTGCTCTCTAAACTCGGTAATGATCAAGAGCGACATCGCCTGACAGAACTGCCTGATAGGGACATCGAGCACTACTTGTATATGAATGGGTTTGAGAACTTTTTCAGAGACATGGTTAAGATTCCTTATGATCACCCTATTCCAGCAAAAAAAGTTGTGGCAAAAGTTCTCAAGAAACACGCAAAACCCGATCTGGCTTTAGCGATCGTGTCTCATTGTGAAAATCAAGGACAAGACTGTATTCCATTGTTGTTGAGATGGACTTTAAAACGCGTGATCACCATGGCAAACGGAAATACCTAGCTTCTTGCTTATCTGATAAGTGCTATTAGTTCTTCTGTTTATAATTTCTTGAATTGACTAAGGAACCAAAACCAAAAAAGGCACACCAAGTGGTGTGCCTGTATAAATCGATATACAAATTAATTGGGGGTTATCTTGCAAGAGTTCACAGTGACTAAACTAAGGTTAGGTTAACGAATTAAGGCTAGGTTAACGAATTAAGCCTTAGCTTGCTTAGCGTGTTGTTCAACCGCTTCCGAAGATTGAGTCGATTTCTCGTGAAGCCATAGCCCCGTTGCTTTCATCAAGTATCCAAAGACACCACCAAGCAGTAAAGATGGCACGACAAGTTGCCAATCACCGCCTGCAGCAAACGTCGCACAGCAACCAATGAAGGTGCCTGGGATATAACCTAACCACGCTTGTTTGGCTTGAATACACATAAAGAAAGCCACAATAGCAGTAATCATATAGCCTAAAATCTCTAACCCTGCGAAGGTTGAGCTTTCGATAATCACCATTGCCCAGAATACACCTGTCATGTTGGTCAGTAAGCTGCCTGCTAGTCCTTTAACACCGCCTGTTGGCGAAGCAAAATAACTGGTGCAACCTAGGAAACCTGCCCATGACAATAAGCCGAAAGAGATAGCAATCCATCCCCAAAGACCAGACAAAATACCTGTTGTTAATGAAATCGCGACTAATGTACTCATACTATTTCTAAAGCCTAATTACGAAATTCATCGCAACCGGATTTAGCCTCACTTAAAATCAAGTAAGCATATTATGGGAAGAACGCCTTCTTTTGGCCGATCATGATCACATTAATAATGTATGCGGATGTGCATTTATCACCAGTTGGAGACCGGTATCGCTTATTCAACACAATTGGTTATCAGAAATTTGTCGAATATCCGCTAAAGAACCGACGGCTTGCCTTTCATCATGCGCTTACCTTCTCGCTTAATACACTCAGCAAGTGGGTTTTCTGCCATGTCGGCACGCCAAATAAACGAAAGCGTACGTTCCATTTCAAGCTCAGGAACATTCAGGGTCACGAGCTGGCCAGATTCAACAAACTGCTCAACATCTAGATAAGGCAAACACGTCAAATATGGGCCGTTTGCAACCAAACTTCTTAAAACAGGAACGTGTTCATACTCTCGCCAAACATCAAGATCGCCAATTAAATGATGAATAGAGCTATCAAAAACTTTGCGAGTACCCGAACCATGTTCACGCAATACCCACTTCGCTTGTTCTAGTTGCGCCAAGCTTACTCGTTCACGTTTTGCAAATGGGTGATGAGCCGATGCAACCACCGTTAAATGGTCGGTACACCACACTTCTTGGTGAACACGGTTGTCGTCACAGCGCCCTTCGATAACACCAAGGTCATATTGATAATCTAATACGCCATCTATAACCGCATCGGTACTTTGTACACCAAGCGAGATTCGCATCTCAGGAAAGTCGTTATCAATAATACTGATGAGGTCTGGAACCAGGTGTTCCGCCGGGGTTTGGCTCGCACCGAGTTTGAGCTCTCCACTCAATAAATGTTGCTCGTAAAATCCCATCTCAATTTGCTGCGCATCTTGCAGTAAACGCTTCGCTTTTGGCCTTAGCCACATGCCCCAATGAGTGAGCGCCATTTGCTTGCCCTGCCTTTCAAACAAAGGCCTGCCGAGCATTTTTTCCAACTGTGCAAGAGACATACTGGTCGCCGACTGAGTCAATGCAAGCCTATCAGCCGCCTGACTTACGCTTCCCGAATCTGCTACCGCGTCAAAGACGGCGAGTTGCTTTAATGAATAACGCAAAATCTATCCTTAATTCTTTTAATAACTTGTGTCCTGTTGCTCGTTTTTTGTTAAGCCGATGAGCAATCAATTTCATTCTACGCCTAACCCAAGCTATATCAATAAATTTGATGTGGTTTCTAAAAATTATCAATTTTACCTCTACCCCTCAACACCCTAATCTGGAATGGCAGGACACAACGAGCCCTGCAAACATTACTGATTAACCATTACGGATTAACCAAGTTACTAAGACTAGGAATTACACATGACGGATTGTTCAAGGGGGGGATATGGCAACCAGCACTTCTGAAAATCAGCAACTGTTCTCACCAACAGAAATGATGGCGGAAGCCGAGAAGTTTGCATTAAGCAAAGCAAACAAAACCAGCAGCATGACATTGAGTTTGGCAATCATGGCTGGCGCATTCATCGGGCTTGCTTTTTTATTCTACATCACGGTGACCACAGGTAGCGCTGATGCAGGATGGGGATTAAGTCGTTTAGCCGGTGGTCTTGCATTCAGTATGGGGTTAATCCTGATTGTGATTTGCGGTGGCGAGCTATTTACCAGTTCGGTGTTATCAAGCATCTCATGGGCTAACAAACAAATCACCTTCACCAAGATGCTGTCTATCTGGGGCAAGGTTTATGTAGGCAACTTTATCGGTGCCATGTTCCTACTGGCTTTGGTAAGCGCAGCAGGCTTGTATCAACTGGATGGCGGGCAATGGGGCTTGAACGCTCTTAACATTGCTCAACACAAGCTACATCACAGCCCTGTTCAAGCGTTTGCTTTGGGTGTGCTTTGTAACTTGCTGGTGTGTTTAGCGATTTGGTTAACGTTCAGCTCTGCTAACGCCATGACCAAAGCAATGATGACCGTGTTACCCGTTGCGATGTTCGTTAGCTCAGGCTTTGAACACTGTGTGGCGAATATGTTCATGGTTCCGCTAGGCATCACGATTCAAGCATTCGCACCAGAAAGTTTTTGGACGCAAATTGGCGCAACCTCAGCCCAGTACGCAGACCTAAACATCATGAAATTTGTCACCGCAAACTTAATACCAGTGACAATTGGCAACATTGTAGGTGGTTCAGTATTGGTTGGCTTAGCCAATTGGAGTATCTACCGTCGCCCGCAGCTTAAAGCAGCAAAAATTACAGCAATAACTCAAACAACAGAAATTACGTCAGTTAAGGAAATCACTATGAACACTACAACAACTATCAAGCAAATCATGAACACTCAACCAATTACACTGAGCGTAGAAATGCCTACTTCAGTCGCGATTGATTCACTTTTAGACGCTCAACTTGTTAGCGCTCCTGTTTGCGATGTTGAAGGCCGCTTAGTAGGTATCTTCTCTGTTCACGACGTAATGGTTGATCTTTGGTGCCAAGACTACATTCCGACTAAAGGTCAGAAAGTGGTAGACCTAATGAGCCGTGACGTCGTCGCTATCTCTGCTAACGATAAGCTAGTTGATGTTGCTGAGTTCCTATGTATCGACAAAGAGCAACTGTACCCTACGACAAGCATGGGCTACGCAACTCGCCTGACTTCTCTTTCTTTAGAAGAACGTGCAAAAGCGATGAAAGTAAGCCAACCGCACATGCTTCCAGTGCTAGAAAATGGCGTGATGGTCGGCGTGCTGACTCGCACTGAAGTGATGCAAGCACTACGTCCTATCTACGGTGACCGCTTAAACGTGGTTCCAAAGGCTGAACTAGAAACGGCTTAACTAGCTAATGGTTTAACTTACTGTGGCTTAATCTACAGTGGATTGACTTGCAACGGTTTAACTAGGAAGCGTATAGCTAACGACTGTTTTACTAGGAAGTGGTTAGTTAACTAGTACAAAGTTGAACAATTAGGGATTAGTTGTTCACTTAGATAAATCAGTCATGGCAACGTTGACTGGCTAAAAGTAAATGGTGGCTTAAGCGCAACTAAAGATTTGACACAAAACAGGTCTAAACGCGTGACCATTTACCATAATAAAAAGGCGCAAAGTAAATACTTTGCGCCTTTCTCTTTTTCTAACTGTTGCTTCTAGGTATCTATTCAATTTTTGATGTTACATAAAAGATTGATACCAGCCAGCGATGATTAATAGCTAGATTACTTCTTTACACCTTCAACGTGTAGATCCATGTCTACGTAGCTTGAAGCACCCATTACTGGAATGTTGAAGTCAGCAAGCTCTAGACGAGTTGTACCTACGAAACCAGCACGCTCACCGCCCCATGGGTCTTGACCAGCACCGATGAATTCAGCTTCGATAACGATAGGCTTAGTTACGCCGTGAAGTTTAAGGTCGCCCATAACTTCAAGTTTACCTTCGCCTTTATCAACCACTTTTGTGCTGTTGAAAGTCGCATCAGAGAACTTACCTGCATCGATGAAGTCTCCGCTACGGATGTGCTTGTCACGCTCTGCGTGGTTTGAATCAAGGCTTGTAGTATCAACCGTTACGTTGATTTTAGACGCTTCAACATTGCTTTCATCAAATGAGAAGTCACCAGAGAACGTGTTAAAACGTCCTTGGATAAAGCTGTAACCTAGATGGCTAACTTTGAAGTTAACTGAAGCATGCGCACCTTTTGTATCAATCACGTAATCAGCGGCGTTCGCAGCGAAAGGCATTGCCATAGCAAATGCTAATCCTGTAGCGATAATTGACTTTTTCATTTTGAAGCTCCTATCATTTTTCGTAGCGTATCGTCTTTGTCGATAACGTGGTGTTTTATCGCCGCTAATGCGTGCACTGATGCCATAATGATCAGTACCCATGCAGCATAGTAGTGAACCGTTCCTGCGAGATCAGATTGGTTTGCAAACAGTTCACCCATACTTGGTACAGTGAACCAATTGAATACCTCGATCCCACGGCCATCTGATGTCGAAATCAAATAACCTGAAATAAACAAAACCGCTAAGTTAATGTACATAAAGCCGTGAGCTATCTTCGCGGCTACAACTTCATAGCTTTTACCATCCACTTTTGGTGACGCGGTAACTAACTTCCAAAGCAAGCGAATAATGGTCACTGCAGCCAAAAGAATGCCTACCGAACGGTGGTAGTCTGGTGCTGTTTTGTACCACTCACTGTAGTAAGAAAGATCAACCATCCATAGGCCTACACCAAATAAGCCAAATACTGCGAGTGCTGAGATCCAATGCATTGCTCTTGCTAAAGGATTATAATTTCTGACGTTGCTGTTCATACATCTCTTCCGAATGTTAACGTGTCGTGTAGTTTTGAAAAGCGTACCCTACACCAAGTTTGCGTAACATATTATTTACCAAGTTTTACATTAGTCACATCATTTCAAATTAAACGAGTTATTCAAAAATGTTGAACAAGTTGCTTTATGGGCAAATTTCTTTGTCGAACAATCGCTTTCTGATTTATATTTCAACGATTTGTTCAATTTCATAGAGCTCGTCCGAGATGTCTAACATTTTTCGTTCCATGACTTTTTGAGCGTCTTCTATCCCCTTGTTGTAATAGACTGCACCAAACTTTTTACTAATGAAGTCGACTAAGAATTCAGTGTCGAACTGACCAAGATCTACATCTAGTTCATCTTGCAGGTACTTTTGTAATGTCTGAGTGAGCTCAGACTTTTGTTTCGAATCTAATTGAATGGTCATGAATGTGTCCAAATAAAGAGTAAGTAGAACAATTGTGATTAGCCGACTAAGCTATAATTTCGTTAGCTCACTGCAACTCTGCCAATCAGCTGAAATTTTCTAACTAGCTATAATTCCTCATAATTTAGTTTACAGACCAGTAGAGTGCCAGTGCTATCCATAAAATCGCTTAGTAATGGTTAATTTTGATAGAGGGATCAAGAACTCGCACTTTGGCGATAGGTAATGGCGCCAAAATTACCGTACTATTGCCCATCAATAAGATAGCAACTGTGTATAAGAGGCTTCATTGTTATTAGATCTGGTGATTAAAAGCGTCAATCAGTTTCAAGACGATTGCTTGAAACTTTGTGAACGTCATTACCCTACCGTACACAATCAAGGGATCAGTGAACATCACATAGGCAAAGCGTTTGCCAGACGAATGGAGCACACTTTCGTCAGCTTCAATCATGCAAGTAACGTAAGCCCATTAGAAATGCTCTCTTCTGGTGAAACACCACGACACTTTCGAATCTCTTCTGAAATTGGTACCGTTTGGATGATTAGCCACCATATGGTGAGCGCAGGAAAGACTTGTCGTAGAAAGTTGATGTTGGACATCCATAACTGGCAGCAAGAGTACGGATTTGCCATTCAACCCAATGACCTATTGATCATTGTCTCCGACCATTGGATAAGTCGAAGCAAAAACAGTGGTGAACTCTTGCATTGGTGGATGGGGGAACTCCCAGACCAGATTAGCGACTACAGCCTACAAGGTATCACGCTAAGAAAGAGTGATACTCAATTCGCAGATGATTTAAATAGTAACTTCAAAATCAGTCCGTGTTTTATCAAATTCGCTCACCCGCTAAAACGCTCTGGAAATCAACAGCTAGTTCGTAAATACTTACAACTTTATGCGGTAATACAATGGCAATAAAATACAAATAAACTTTTCCATAAAATATATAAACCAAATAACCATATCTAAAGTTTATCGTTTTATAAAATATAACCTATGTTTTATATCATTTATTATTCGCGCTATTAACTTTAATAATTAATAACTTAACCTCCCGCTATTATTAATTTTTAGACATTGTTTCCATTTCGATACAACACCATTGCCTACTTATATTATTACTTTGACATTCATCTACAATCTAAGCCTTTATCGCTATTTTTCTCTTGTTCATACACGTTAAACCTTTTCATTGACTCATTGGATATAAAACAGGTCACTCAGCCATTAAATTCACTGAGCTTATGAAAGCCAGTCAATAATAACCAATTCTAATGGGTAATGGCATTTATCATGCTGATTTTTAAGAAAGTTTATTTAATTAAATATTGGGTCTAAAGATGAATTTTTATTATTTGACAATTTGTCAGCACCTGTCAATATTGTGACAGCCGCGACGTACTTTCTCGTCACTGAATAAACACCTTTTATAGCGATTATGATTTTATCAGACAGAAGTGAATTTATTAGTTGTATATCTGTGGATGCTGATATGCAGTTTATTGCGAAATACCAAGACTTAACACTTACAAGTGTCTACCAACCTATATTTGACTCTACGATGGTTCAGATAGGTGTAGAGGCTTTAGTTCGAATTTCAAATACTAACGGGGATACTGTTCGCCCTGATCACTTCTTCCATTCCGACGAAACCTCGTACACCGATAAAATCAACGTAGAAAGGCTGAGTCGCGCTATCCATGTCCGCAACTTTGCACAATCGACAGTCCGTCACTTAAACCTGTTTTTAAACGTTCTTCCAAACGTTGGTGAGTTGTTTGCTTCAGAAAAAGTAAAAGACACTCTGTTAGCTAAACGTCTTCAAGAGCTTAACTTACCGTGCGAACAAATCGTCATGGAGTTGGTCGAGCTTAATGTAGAGAGTGAAGAACGTTTAAAAAACGCGGCCCACTCACTTGCGGATAATGGTTTTCAAATCGCTGTTGATGACTTTGGAACACAGGCGTCAACAGAGCAACGTGTTCGCCATATCACCCCTCATATCATCAAAATCGATCGCTCTGTGATGTTGGATTTTGAAAACGGTGACACAGGGAAAATGGAATTGGTGCTTAAACTTGCCAACCAAATCGGTGCAAAGACGGTAATCGAAGGTATAGAGACTCAACAACAACTGAATGCGATGCAAGATTTGGGTTTCGATATGTATCAAGGCTATCACTTGGCAATGCCAAAGCCGATTGAGTTGGATATCCGCCTAGCAATCTAGAATATGGCCCCTATTCTCAATTATACCGGAAGCCGCTTTACCATTGGCTAACGACTTTTGTAATACCTATCTTTTAAAACGCTCCTTGTTAAGTCGCGCATTGCTATCGCAACGTCCTCTTAGTTCGGCCTTATCTTCGTCTTGTTTTATCAAACCATATCCGTAAAAAAGCCCAATCAAAATTGACTGGGCTGGCTTAAAAGAATCTGTTTTATATCAATCCCTAATAACCCGCAGTGGACGGTTTGATTCTATATAGAATGGCGAACATCACTGGTACTACTATTAGCGTTAGTACTGTAGCAAAGCCTAAGCCTGCCATGATGGTAATCGCCATCGAGCCGAAAAATGCATCGAATACCAAGGGAATCATGCCCAAGATAGTCGTTAGTGCTGCCATAGATACCGGTCGTACACGACTGATCGCGCTGTCGACAACCGCTAGGTATGGGTCTTTACCTGTTGAAAGTTCAGTGTTTATCTGGTCAAGCAGGACAATACCATTTTTCAAAATCATGCCGCTTAAGCTCAGTAAACCTAAGAAAGCCGTGAAACTGAATGGCATATTGGTACCTAGCAGACCAATCGAAACACCGATAATAGAAAGTGGTACCGTAAACCAAATCACAAGTGGCTTACGAACCGAGTTAAACAGAAGCATGGTGATGATAAACATCAGCAAGTAACCCATTGGCAGTGAACCAAATAGGGACTCTTGCGCATCTTTAGAGCTTTCGTACTCACCACCCCAGTTAATGTTGTAACCGGCAGGTATATCTAGCGCTTCAACCTTTGGTTTAACACGTGCAAATAAGCTAGCTGGCGTTTCATCACCCAATACGTCGTGGTCAGCCAATACGGTTAACGTCCGTTTTCTATCACGACGTTGAATCAGTGGTTCAGACCATTGCAGCTCTACGCCATCAATCACTTGCTCTACAGGAATGTAGGTTTGCAGTGATGGACTCCAGATTTTCACGTTGTTTAGTGATTCAAAATCAAAACGCTCTTCTTCAGGCAGGCGTGCCACGATAGGTAACATATGGGTACCATCACGCAGTAAGCCGATGTTGTAGCCGCCAAACGTCATTTGTAACGTCTCAGACAAATCCGTCTTTGAAATGCCAAGACGACGAGCCTTTGATTCATTGAACAGTGGCACTAGATCTTTAGTGCGTTCACGCCAGTCGTGGCGAACATTTCGAGAGCCAGGATCCGCTAACAAAATGTCTTCTACCTGAACAGCGATGCTGCGAAGTATTTGCGGATCTGCACCGCTAATACGCGCTTCGATTTTTGAAGCTGGCGACGGGCCAAACTCAATCAGTTTAAATTGGAACGTGGGTTGTTCAAATTTATTGGCCAAGTCCTTGTCTAGCCCATCTAAGACTTTAAACATGGTGTCTCGGTCAGTCGTTCGTACCTGCAGTTGGCTGTACGCTTCGTAACTTTTCTCTGGTTGATATGTCAGCGCAAAACGTTGCATACCCTGCCCAACCGTTGCTGTCACAAACTCCACGTCACCTTGTTGACGAATGTAACTTTCAACTTTTTCTGTCTGCTTGATCGTTTCACGAACATCGGTGCCTTCTGGCATCCACATATCTACGTAAAACATTGGCGTGTTTGATGGTGGGAAAAACTGTTGCTTCACCATGCCAAAGCCAACAACGGAAACCGCTAATAGCGCGACCATGCTAGCTACTGTAAGCCATCTAAATCGAAGAGCGACTTTCAGACACGCACCAAATACAACAAACAGAATACCTTTGTATGGGTCTTCGTTTTCATCGACCTTGTCTTCTTCTTTAAGCAACATCTCAGCAAGGAATGGTGTCAGCGTTAGCGCCGTTACCCAACTCAAAAACAGAGAGAAACACAGTACCCAGAACAACGAGCCCATGAACTCACCTGTCGCATCTTTCGACAAACCGATAGGCGCAAAGGCCGTGATAGCAATAATGGTCGCACCCAATAGTGGCCACTGTGTTTGTGTCACGATGTCCTTCGCTGCTTGAAGTTTGGTCTTACCTTTCTTCAAGCCAACCAGAATACCCTCAACGACAACAATCGCGTTATCCACCAGCATACCCAGTGCGATGATCAAAGCACCCAGCGAGATACGGTGCAGTTCAACATCGTTGTAGTCCATAAGAATGAATGTACCAAACACCGTCAGTAGAAGAACCAAACCTATTATTAAGCCACTGCGTAAGCCCATTGCGAACAGCAGTACAATGATAACGATGGCTACCGCTTCAACTAGGCTAATTAAGAAGTCAGCCACTGATTTGTCTACTTCTTGCGCTTGGTTGTAGAAGTAATTCAATTCTACACCTGCTGGTTTAATGCTTTCTAAACGATCCAATTCGGCATCTAACGCGTTACCAATTTCGACCACGTTTACGCCTGAAGAGAACGCAATACCTAGGTTTATCGCTGGTTTGCCGTTGTAAGTTAGTACATTGCCCGGTTTTTCTTGGATACCGCGAGTAACCTCAGCGACATCTTTCAAGCGAATCAGATTACCAGTATCACGACCATGAATGATCAGGTTTTCTAGCTCTTCAACCGTGCTCAAAGTGCCATTAGGTTTGATCGTTAGGCTTTGGCCATTCAACATTACCTCACCTGCCGATACCACACTGTTTTGTTGTGCTAACAGTGACGTTACCATCGACATATCTAGGTTTAGCGCCGCTAAACGCTCAAGTGACATCTCAACAAACAATTGCTCTTGTTGGTCGCCCGCGATGCTTACTTTTCCTACACCATCGACCAGTTCGATTTCACGCGTTAGATAATCCGCATACTGCTTTAGCTCGACATAATCGTAGCCATCACCAGTCAGCATGATCATCACACCAAATACGTCACCGAAATCATCAATGATCTGAACTGAGTTAACACCACTTGGCAGTGTTGGCTGTAGATCGTTGATTTTACGACGCATTTCATCCCAGATTTGGGGCAACTCGTCTGGACCGTAGTCCATCTTCATGCTGACCATAATTTGAGACATACCATTCGACGAGGTTGAGGTGATCTTGTCGATATAAGGCAGCTGTCTTATCTCTTTTTCAAGCGGGTACGTTAGCTCTTCTTCAACTTCCATAGACGTAGCGCCAGGGTAAGTTGAAATAATCATTGCATCTTTAATGGTAAAATCTGGGTCTTCTAAACGGGATAGGTTGCCAAAAGACGTCACACCGCCAATGGCCAAAATGACTAGAAACAGCCAGCTGATTACTTTGTTTTTTATTGAATATTCTGCGATGTTCATTCTGCTTTTCCTGACAATTGGATTCCGTCACGGAGTTTTCTTAGATTCGAGTTTACGAGTCGATCACCTTGCTCAACACCATGAGCGATTAATGCGCCTTGGCCACTGATCTTGTCGACTTCCACTTCGCTTTTGTAAGCTTGGCCATCTTCCATCTTCCACACGTAAAATTGGTTCGCTTCAGCGCCTGCTTGTAGAGTCGTCATTGGTAACTGGTAACCTTGAACATCACTCAGGCCCGCTTTCGCCATATCGACATTTACCGTAACGCTGGTACCCGGCAGAATTTCACTTTCAGGTTGTTGCATCTGCATCCAAAACTCGTAAGTGCGAGATTGCGGGTGCAGTTCACTGGTGTGCTCTAGATACGTTAGAGGGTATTTTCCAGAGTGGCCGCCAAAGGTTGCGTCAGGTCGATAGCTGTTCGAACGCATATCTGGGCTGATAGACGCCAAGATCGAATCTGATACTTGAATTCGCACATACACCTTATCGTTCTGGTACACACTCAGGAGTGTTTCTCCAGGAGTCGTGTTTTCGAATCGTTGCTTATCTACGGTCGAAACTGTTCCAGAAAATGGTGCTAAAAACTCTGTGTAACTCAGCTTACGCTCTGCCGCAGCCAAATTAGCCGATGCCAGTTTGTAGTTAGCGGTCAGTTGGTCGTGTTCTGATTGCGACAACATCTTGCTGTCAAACATCTCAGAACCACGCGCCAGTTGCTTGCTCGCTAATTTGAATTGAGATTTAGCGTCTGTCAGATCTTGAAGGTATGTCGCGTTGTCTAAGGTCGCTAGTAGCTGACCTTTTACTACTTTGTCACCGGCTTCAACCAATACTTGTTGAATCTCACCAGCAAGCTTAAATGCCAATGGTGTGAGTTCAGCAGGCATCACCTGTCCGTTAAAACTTCTGAATTGATCAGTCAGTGGCGCACCAACTTCAAAGGTTGAAACCAAAAGTGAAGGTTGCTCACGGTGCTCGGTTCCATTGTTACAGGCTTGAAGCAATAACGCAGATACAACCACAACTGATAATTTGGAAAAGTTCATTAAATACCGCCCTCACGTAACCAAGCTTTTACTTGTTGCCCATCAGATAACACATCAACACCCGCTTCTACGATCAAGTCGCCAGAAGTCAGGCCTTCAATAACCTTGCCTTGCCCATCAAGGGTGACTTGTACTTTAGAAATCAATTGAGACTCTGGGTTGTAGCGCCACAGTTCACCGTGGTCTGCTTCTTTGCTTAACCAAGCTGAATCAACAATGCCAATACCGTAGTCCGACTTATTTTTCTGAACTTCAACTTGTGCCGTCATGCCAGAAAGCAGATTAATACCTTCGGGTTTCTCGATAGACACAACCGCTTGGTAGCTGTTGGTGTCTTCGTCTGGTTGCGTTGAGATCTCTTTAAAACGCGTTGGGATACGAATGCCGCGGTGGCTATCCATCACAACCCACATGTTTGAGCTAGTTAGGTCTTGGATAGAACGGTCTTCAAGCTTTGATACAGGGATAGAGAAAGTCACATCCATCTCGCTGTGATTCAAAATATTAAGTACTGGCTGCTTTTCAGCGATTAACTGATATTGCTTACCAAACACCATCGATACCACGCCATCGAATGGAGCAACTAATGTGGTGTAACCAAGGTTTGTTTGTGCTTGGTCCAACTCAACTTCAGCGGCAGTAAAGGTGTTTACAGCTTGGTCGTAGTAATCTGTGCTTACAAGCTTCTTCGAGTACAGCTCTGACGCTTGCTTGTATTGGCTGTTCGCCAGATCAAATTTAGCTTGTGCTGCATCAACCGCAATGCGGTAGTCCGTTGCATCTAGCACAGCGAGTACTTGGCCTTTCTTCACCTCTTGTCCCATACGAACAGAGAACGTTTCAATATCTCCACCCACTTGGAATGAAAGTGCGGCACGGTCGGTCGCATCCACTTTTGCGATAAAGCTATCAAGCTCGATATCCGTCTGCTGAGGGATCTCAAACAGCTTGACTGGCTTAACAACTTGAACCGTTTCTTCTGACTGAACCTTATTACATCCGGTCAAAGAGCCTGCGAGTAATAGTGCAGCAAACGCCACTCCTATCTGCTTACCCGTCTTGGCTTGAATAGACAACTTGGATTGCATGATGCTTCTCCATTTAATTATTATGATTTATTACACAGGTGTGCAGTATATTCAAAATATCGGAATCCACAAGCTTTACTTTCCACCTGTGCAGTATTTTTATTTGAGTAAAAACAGTGTAGAATGTGGTAATCAGGTAAATGTGTGAAATGAAGATGACTGAAAAGAAACAAGGTAGAAGAAGCGCTAAAGACGCTGAAGAGACTCGATTTCAAATAATGGCTGTTGCAGCAGATATGTTTTGTGATGCAGGTTACGAACGAGTTTCGTTACGTAATATCAGCGAAAAAGCTGGGGTGTCTCATAGCCTCATTCGCCACCATTTTGGTAGCAAAGAGAAGATATGGCATGCAATAAGTGATTGTTTGCACGCATATTTTCAGTCTTATATCAGCAAAATCATGCAAGAGCTACCAAAAGACATTGCGCCAAATATTTCGATCTATTTATTCGCGATGCGCCTTTTTACCAACATGATTCACTCACGCAGACCGATGCAACTTCTCTCGGATTCTGTACGTCAAGAAGACAACCTCGTCGATTACTTCATCGACAACGTGGGCGACCTTGAGTACGAAATCAATATGCTGGCTGACCAATACAACAAAGCAAATCCGGAAAAAACCGTTAATATTTTCGAAATAAAATGGCAAATGATCATGTTCGCCAACGGAGCGGTTTGTTTAACTCCTTTCATGGAAAGCACTTGGAACGAAGGCGAAATGGAAACGAGTGCAGAGGAAGCTTTAATGAAGCATTGGCAAATGTTCAATTCGCAGATGATCAATCAATTTAGTATTGAGGATAAATGGGTACTTAACCCGGCGACTCTGGAAGAGCTAATTTACGAAGTGCCTTGCGTGTGGAAGTGTAATACAGAACACAATAAATCCTGATACTGTTCTCCAAGTCCGAAGCAAGTGTACTTAATACAAAAACGCGCCGTTACAGAACCAACTGTAACGGCGCGTTTTTATATGTATAGATCTTTAATCTAGTTCTTTAGATCGGCTTATTAGCGACGCGCTTTACCGCGGTTTTGGTGAATCTTAAGCTTCGCTTTCATCTTACGTTTTTCTGATGAACGACTTTTACTGCGACCACCGCGATCGGGTGCTACATCTTTTTCCAGGCTTGGTTCAAAGCCCTCTAACCACTCTTGAGGCAAGCGAGTATCAAGTAAGCGTTCAATGTCACCCAGAAGATAAGCTTCATCCTGGCTCATCAAAGAGATCGCTAAACCGCTGTTGCCTGCGCGGCCTGTACGTCCAATACGGTGAACGTAATCTTCGGCTTTGAATGGCATGTCATAGTTAACCACTTGTTCTAGCTGTTGAATATCGATACCACGAGCTGCCACGTCGGTTGCAATCAACGCACGCACCTTGCCTGATTTGAAATCGTCCAGTGCCTTTTGGCGAGCACCCTGGCTCTTATCACCATTGATTGATGCCGCTTTAATGCCGTCTAGCTTAAGTTCTTTGACCAGAGCATCCGTACCCTGCTTAGTTTTTGTGAATACCAACACTTGCTGCCAGTTCTTTGAACCGATCAGGTAAGCCAACAGCTCACTCTTACGTGATTTATCAACCGGATAAACCATCTGGGTAACCGTGTCCGCCGTGCTGTTTTTTGGCGTCACTTGAATTTCACTTGGCGACTGCATCATTCGATGTGCCAGAGCTTTAATTTTGTTATCAAACGTCGCAGAGAAGAACAGAGTCTGTCGCACCTCATTCATACGAGAAAGAATGCGTTTGATATCAGGCATGAAACCCATGTCTAACATGCGGTCTGCTTCATCCAGTACCAACACTTCAGTGTGGCTCAACATGATGTTCTTAGTGAACATATGGTCGATAAGACGGCCCGGAGTCGCGACAAGAATATCTGCTCCCCCGCGTAGATTTTCAGTTTGAACCTTCATGCTAACGCCGCCGTAAGCCACCACGACTTTGATGTCGGTGGCCTTTGCGTAGCTGGTTACGTTATCGAAAACCTGTTGCGCTAGTTCACGTGTTGGTACCAACACAAGCGCACGAACTAGCTTCGGGTTTGGAATAACGTTGTCTTTTGTCTCGATTAATCTTTGGATAATTGGCAAACCAAATGCGGCCGTTTTACCCGTACCCGTTTGCGCACCAGCCAATACATCTTTGCCTTCTAGCACCAATGGAATCGCTTGCTCTTGAACACTGGTTGGAGCCGTAAAGTTAAGCTCGGTGAGTGTTGTAAGCAGTTGGTCAGACAATCCAAGTTGGTTAAAAGATTTAGTAGGTTCAGACATAGTATGATGCTCAAAGATTAAATAGGCGCGGATTGTAGCAAACCTGCATTACGCTGTTTACCTTTCCTTTTGATTTTTCGTCAATTGAAGCGCACTAAAGTGGTTTGCTTCTTCTAAAACGCTTGGATATAGCTCATTAAAGTGACACTGCAACTTATCATAGTGGCGTTCTAGGTCTTCGTAACAGTTTTTGAGCATACCTAGCTTAGGCCTTCGTAACGCCATTCGCTGTAATACCAACTCGATGGAAGACATGTCTTGATAGCTTTCCAACCACCGTTGTTCCGCCATCTTCTGATGAATAGTGACGAAGTTTTCAGGCCAGTGTGACTCTTGATGTTCGAAAATCTGCTGATGACTGTCTGAACAAAAATGCTCTAACGACTGTGTCGAGAACTGCCCCCAGTGATTGGCCAAGCAGTGATCCCAGAAGACATCGAGCGCGATAGGAGCAAAGCGCTTTGTTTGATCTGAAAACAGAGATTTTGCAGAGCGAGACACATCATGACGGTCGGTATAGCTATCGACGAATCGATGAAGTCTTATCCCGTTAGAAAGCGAATCTGAATAGTGTTTATTAGGGTCACCCTTAACGAAGTCACCTAACAGATTACCGGCTAAGTTACTGTTGCAATGTTGGGCGATGTGCAGGTGTGCGAGAAAGTTCATTGAACCTCATTAAAGTATCGAGAACTAAGTAACATGGTAAACGTACTCGTTTATCTTCGCGAACTTTAATGAGGATAGTTTTGATATGACGTGTGAGCGAATGAGATTTGCTCAGTTTAAGAATTGTCTAATTTGAGAACGTTGAACTACAGAAACCTTTAGTTCAGGTAAAACTTAGTTCGAAGACTTAAAAAGTTCTTCTGCTAGTTGTTTAACTGTTTGTTCATAGTCAGATAAATCAATGCCAATTTCCATAGCATCTAACAACTCAAGACTTTCGTCATTATAAGATTGGTCACTCATAGTGCCCCCTCTATTCCTTGATGTGGACATAATGTCCTGTTAACTAGTGCACCATCTTGGACTTATATTATGTCACTTTGATGAACGCACTCTACTCTACCCATTCCATATTTATAGCTTGAAAGCTACTCGCGATCATTAACGCTTGTTTACGTCAAAGGGGTATACGCGAACGACATATGTACTGCCACCTTACACCAAGTACAACAAATTACTCTACAAATTTTGAAGCAGATCATAGTCAAACGTTTGCTTAGGCATTTTCGATGCCCTGCCCACCCAACGATGTAAATATAAATTTACAGTGGATATTTTTAATTACATTAGAGATTGCATTTGGAATTAAACTCAATCAGAATACTTCAAAATCGAGATATTCTTTGGGTTTATGCGCTTAAGCTAGAAGAATTACAATGAAAACACACTCTAACGTAAAGAATTATATACAATGAATAAATCAAAGGTTTTTGGTAGTACTTTGATCATTGCAGGCACAACCATTGGTGCCGGCATGCTCGCTCTTCCACTTGCTTCTGCAGGTATTGGCTTTTCAACTTCACTTTTCTTGATGCTGGGTTTATGGGCATTGATGGCCTTTACGGCTCTGTTAATGGTAGAGCTTCATCAATTCGCTGAATCTGACGCAACCCTACACACGTTAGCTCACACTATTTTAGGAACAAAAGGAAAGTGGATAGCGAGCTTCGCGGTGATGTTTCTTTTCTACGCTCTATGTGCGGCATACATAGCGGGCGGTGGTGCTCAGTTCAACCAACGTATCTCAGATATCGCTGGCATTGAGCTCAATGGTCAAATCACCACGCTTCTATTTACACTATTAGTTGCAGGTGTTGTGACGATTGGTACACACAGTGTTGATAAAGTTAACCGTGTTTTATTTGGACTTAAACTGATTGCGATGGTTTTGGTACTCAGCTTCCTAGCACCAAACATCACCTCTCAATATCTTATGAGCATGCCTCTACAACAAGGTCTGATTGTTGCTGCAATCCCAGTTGTATTTACCTCTTTTGGTTTCCACGGCAGTATCCCTTCAATTGTTCGATACTTAGATGGTGACGTTCGCTCTTTACGTAAGGTAATGATTATAGGTTCTGCACTACCGTTGGTTATCTATGTTTTCTGGCAGAGTGTTACGTTGGGTGTGGTTAGCCAAGAGCAATTATTATCAGATACTAGCTTGGGCGCACTTCTAGTTTCACTATCGCAAACCGTTCATCAATCAAACTTAAGCTTGATCGTGGGCGTGTTCGCAGATCTTGCATTGTTGACCTCATTTATTGGCGTGAGCTTGGGGTTATTTGAATTCATGGGAGACTCTCTGAGTAAGAAACTAGGCAATGCCAAACGTGCTAAAACAGCCGCAATTACTTTCTTGCCGCCATTGGGTTTTGCCCTGTTCTACCCACAAGGCTTTATCATGGCTTTAGGTTACGCAGCCATTGCACTTTCAGTGCTTGCGATTCTTCTGCCGACAGTGATGGTATACAAGGTTCGTTACACAAATTTCTCAGTAAAACCTCACGCTACAGAATCAACTTACCAAGTGTTAGGTGGAAGCAAAGCGCTGTTTTTAGCGGGTAGCGTTGGCGTGTTTATCATTGCAATACAAATCCTTATTTCAGTAGGGTTATTACCGTCATTAGGCTAATAAACCCATCGAGAGCAAAAATACTTGATTGATGTCTCATGAACGATATATTGCTATCATGAATTTTCATAATTAATCGATCGGAATCACATTTTTATTGAGGTCGGTTATTTAGAGTCCACGGTAAAGGATTTACCGTGGAGTTTTTATGAAAGAAGTACAATTTAGAACGATAGACAAACTGTTTATTAAAATGTCGATTAACGACAAGTTTTGGGTCATTTTCTTGATCTTTTTCGCCGCTGTAGCAAGCCTCGCTGGCTTCAACTACGTCAACAAGGTAGAACAAATTGACGCAAGTGCAAAACAGCAGGTCGAGTTTCAATTGCAAGGCATTTTGTCAGCATCAGACTCCCCAGGTTCGGTTCGTTCAGTTAGCCAACAAACACGCCTTCAAGAAACCACTATTTCCAACACGGGTTCCGTGACTGCTACGGCACTTGCACAAGATGGCAATTACTACTCTCTTACCGTTTCAAATATCGATACACAGAATCAAAAGCAGCAAGCACTTTACTCTTTATTACTCAGTTTTTTATGGTGTGTGCCCTTTGGTCTTTTCTGTTATTGGGTAGCAACTTTCTTAGGTGGCGCACTGTGGGTACTTTACTCAACCACTCAAAAGATTGGTGATGGAGATTTAACGTCTCGCCTTGGTTTCCATCCGGGTCGTGATGAGTTTGGTACGATTGGTTGCGCGCTTGACCGTTCGATGGATACGCTAAGTGAACTCGTCAATAACGTAAACCAAAACGCAGCGACACTGAGTGAAACGTCGGCTTCTTTCGAAACAGAGATGAAGCGCAGCGAAACACAAATCATGAGCCAAAACGCGTCTCTTGACTCTGTTGCAACCGCAATGGACCAAATGACGGCATCAGCGAATGAAGTATCGAATATCTCTGCGCGCTCTACAGAGCAAGCAGAGCAAGATGCTCAACAAATCAATGATAGCCATGCTATGGTTCAGCAAGCAATCTCAGAGATAACCACCCTTTCTTCTTTGATTGAGCAAACCTCGTCTTCTGTTACGAGCTTGAATGTAAATACAAGCCAAATCAACGAAGTGATCACCACGATCAACGCAATTTCAGAGCAGACTAACCTACTCGCACTGAATGCCGCGATTGAAGCTGCCCGTGCAGGTGAACAAGGCCGTGGATTCGCCGTTGTTGCTGATGAAGTGAGAACGCTCGCTAGCAGAACTCAGTCCGCTACGGTTGAGATCCAAACGATGATTGAACGCTTACAGCAAGAGAGTCAAAATATTGCTAAGATCACGGTGCAAACGGTTGATCAAGCGCAGACCAGTAGCCAACTAATTTCACACATCGGTGATGACGTAAACTCGATTGCAGATTCCGCACAAGCGCTAATGGACATGAGTCTACAAATAGCAACGTCAGCTGATGAACAAAGCAACGTAGCGAATACCATCGCTGCTGAGCTTAATGATATACGAGGCCAATCAGACGTAATTAAAGATGTCGCTCAAAACTCTTCAAAGGGCGTATCTAAGCTGACTGAAGCATCGGTTTCTCTGTCTCAAACTTTGGCAAGATACCGCACTTAGCAAATAGCTATCAGCTATTTTCACTTAATGCTTAATGCTTAATGGCTTAAGGCTTAGAATTAAGAACAAACCCAAGAAGGACTCATATAGAGTCCTTTTTTATTGGCGTCGATTAATAACCATGGCAAATCCATACTCCTCAGTTATTAACATGAAGTAAGTCGCAAAGGAGGGATTAAGAGGAGCCAAAACTGTCTAATAATCGAGCTTAGGGGTAATCTATTTGAACGGGTCTTATTTTCGCTTACCCTTTTGCTGCAGGTGACACATAATGAATAAAACAGATGCACCATACACCGACGACATCACATGCCCTTTATGCCAACATGACGAATATCTACTTTCAGAAAGTGGAGAGAAGTTCACTTGTGCTGCATGTGGTTTCCACACAACACAATTAAGCAAAGTAGTCAGCCTTCAATTAGGCTCTACCCCACCAAAGCTCCAGAGTGCGGTATACCACCACTTGAGCAGCGCTTGCCATTAATCCAAATCGATATTTCTTCCAAACTGTAAATATCCTGAGCCGCTAGCTCTGCTATGTCGGCTTCGGTATTATCACTCAATGAACCTTCAAACGTTGGTCGCAATCTAAAAGATTGAATACCTGCACCAACCCCAGCTTCAATGCCTTTCACCGTGTCATCAACATAAATACATTCGTTTGGTAAAAAGCCCATATTCATTGCGGTATACATGATCAGATCAGGCTCTGGCTTCCAGCTATTGGCATCAAAAGCTGAAAATACTTTGCCTTTGAAGTCGTCGAGCATTCCTGTCATTGCCAATGAAGATTCAACTCGAGATTTAGGCGCATTGGAAGCAATACAAAACTCGATGTCTTGTTGCTTGAGGAATTCAATAAGCTCGATAGCGCCATCCATCGGTTTTAAATGCCGTTGGAACAAGGCTTCTAATTCAGTGCGGTAAAGCGGCTCGAGTGTATCAATGGAGATAGACAGCCCTAAACGTTCTTGAGTATCCATTAAGATGTCAGCTAGCTTCCCACCTTGAAAGTGCACATAGCAGTCATTAACGTTTAACTTAGCGCCAAAGCCAGAAAACACATTCACTAAGGCTTGGCAACACAGCTTCTCGCTATCGATGAGTGTTCCATCACAATCGAAAATTACACATTTAGTTTGTTCTAACCGCATAGCTCTCTCACTCGCATTGAATTCAAGTTTTATCCTATAGTGTTCTTTCAATACGCGGGATGATTAAGGTAACACTTTATCTATCGGCCCTTATTTCTCTACGCGAAATATGCAGTGGATCACCTTATGCCTAACCATAAGCAACAGCACTCACTAAATTAATATGCTTTGAGCGTCACCAATCACGACTTTATTTGCCAATAAACCGTTAACTCACGGCCAATTCTTCAATAACAGTAGGTTTATCCGTTAATTCAATGCAGCATTCAGCGGTGTCTGGATACGAATCACGAATAGCGACAAACTCGGGTAAGTGGCTCAATAGTAATTGAGTAAGCTCAGGATCGAACTGACAGCCGCATTCTCTCTCAAATAAATCGACAACCATCTCTAATGGCCACGGCTCCTTGTAACAACGGGCACTGAGTAGTGCGTCAAACACATCGGCAACGGCAGTAATACGAGCAAACAAGTGAATTTCGTCACCCACTTTGCCATTAGGATATCCGGCCCCATCCCAACGTTCATGATGCTCGTTGGCGATGATTGCGGCCAGATTAGTAATATCACCAGCTCCACTTTTCAGTAAGTTATAGCCTGCCGTAGTGTGAAGCTTCATCACTTCCCACTCCTGCTCGGTCAATTTACCTGGTTTATCCAAGATTGATTCAGGAACTGAAATCTTACCCACATCGTGCATCGGGCTAATGATCTCTATCATCTCAACCTCGCGATGACTCAAGCCACGATACTTAGCAAGTAACGCAGACAACTTGGCGACACGCTTAACGTGATTACCTGTTTCGCCAGAACGAGTTTCAATCGCCTCTCCGAGGACATGAATCATATCCTTCTGAATATTCAGCGTTTGCTTCTGAAGTTTTAAAATTCGTTTGCTCTTTTTGGCTAGCTCTTTCTTTTGGCGTAAAGTGACAAATTGCATCAAAATAATCAGGCTCAAACCTGCAATAACCATCGATAGACCCAATAGCAACTGAAAGTTTTTACGAATGAAAGATGAAGGCTCGTTAATGAATATAGCGTCATCAGGTAGCGCGTTTGCACTAATCCCATGTCGCTTCATTGCAAGGTAGTTAAATACAAAACGTTTGTTATCACCGGGAGTTAAAGGTTGGTTGAAACCAAGAGGTAGGTACTTATCCAACGCATTAACCGCCTGCTCACCCATGCTTTGAGAGTGATTCACATAGCCACCCAATACATCTCCCGAAATATAGAACTGCCACAAAGCAAACACTGGAGCAGCACTTACTTTAGACAATGTATCCGAAATCTCTTGATAAGTATGATACACACCTTGATTCAATTCGGTATTGTAATGACTGAGCAAAACCGCGTCATCAGCAGAGATACCTTCCAAAAACTGACGGGTACGCACTAACGATAGATCGCGTATTTCAACCAATGTGATGTTAGGGAACTCAGCCATCACGCGATTCATTTCTTTCTGGATCAATTTAGAAGTGACACTGTAATCATTAACAAAATACAGTTTCTTTAGATTAGGTCTTAATTTAGAAATCAGCTCAATATTGACGTCTATCTGATCGTTCTCATAAAGCACGGTTGCTCTATCAGATACCGCATACATGTCAGTACTAGAATCATTGATACCGGCAGCAACGACAGGTGTGGAGCGACCAATCAAATTAGGCAGAGATTCAAGGAAGTTCGCCGCGTTGTCGTCAGTCGCGATTACACCATCAAACTTATAATCTGCATATTTGGTACGTAAGTAGTTCGCGATAGAATCGTAGTACTCAGGGCTATGGACGCGCTTTGAATCCAAATACTCGATTGAGAGTTTAACTTCGGCTTGAGATTGGCTGAACGCACTGTCTATCCCTTTTTGGAAGTCAGCAGTCCACTGATAAGAAGGTTCGTATGAGTGTAAAACTAGGATGCGTTTGATATCCCAGTCATTAGCAAAACTGAGTGAAGAATAAGCGCTAACACACAATACAGCGATTGAGAACAACAGCTTGTACATACAATACCCTTTAAATAAGACGGGGTATTTTACTTAAATTAACGCTTTCTCAAAGAACCTTTTAGTTCTCGACCCACACTTTATCGCGAGAAGCATGATCTTGTACCCAAAAATCAAGGATCTGCTTAGCGAAAGCGTTGATACTTTGACCACTTCCAACCACAACGTCTGAGATTAGCAGAGAATCCTCCGCTTCTGTAACGATAGCGCTCGCTGCAACATCACCATTTTGAGTCCCTATGTATAAGACATGTTCGTCAGATAACATAATCTGACTCAAAAACTCTAACATGTGCGCCCTTTCGGTTTCATCTTGGTAAGCGCTGGCTTGGTTAAGTGAAAAAAGTACGGTCAGTTTATGGAAATCGACTTTATGCAGTTCATCAATTTGGGAAGGTGTTTGATCTTGCGTGAGGAGTTGGTATGTCTTGGACGGGAGTTTGCTTTGATAAAGTTCTCGGCCTAGCAGGCTCTCTTTTGCGGGGTAGGCAATATCGAGTTGACTAAACAGCCATTGGTTTTTCTTCTGTACAATTTCAGGTATTTCGTTATTCATTCTTTTAGTACCTACGGTTAGTATCCCCAAATGTCACAGCTATTTGGAAGACATATATTCGACTGAGGTGCCGAGCTACAAGCACAGAGCATACAGAGCATGACCAAGGCCAACAAGTACTTTAAATGCTTCATATTTTCCATTATCCAACAACATCCTTTAAGAACTTAACGAAAAGCTCTACACTCGTATTCAAGCTTTCAATATCCTTATAGTAAACAGAACTCTATAAATAAAAAGGACTTCTTATGAAAAAAGCCTTAATAGCAGCGGGTATCATCACAATGTTGGCTGGCTGTTCGGACAACGAGGTTGGCGACGTCTCTCTTGGATTCTTCACAATGAAGGACATCAAAATGTCTTCTTTAGATGATGATAAAATCGCAGGTGTGACTTGTCATATCGCTTCGATCGAAGCAAACCTTAGCCTTTCCGATCCAAGCGATAGCTCTATCTCTTGTCGTCAAACCGGTGAAATTACATCAGAAATGATTGCTAAAATAGACAAAAGCAAATCTGGTGAAGTGGTATTCAAACAATCAAAAAGTATCTTCTTTAAAACAATGAAGGTTCGTCGTATCTACGATGCAGAGAATCAATCACTACTTTACTTATCATACACCACCAAAGAAACAGAAGGCAGTTTCAAGCATAGCCTTTCAACCGTTCCCCTATGGGGTACTGAGGCTTACGTTGATCCAGCAACACTCGTCCCAGCGGAATAGGCTCACGTAAATGCCCTCAAGCGAAAAGTAAAACGAGTCACCTGTACAGACATCGTACAGGTGATTCTAAATGTAATAAAAATGAAAGAATCAGAAACAAAATGTGATATCATGCGGCAAAATTTTTTCACTGTATTTTTCATATGAAGTTTCCTGGACAGCGTAAATCTAAACACTACTTTCCAACTCACGCACGTGATCCGTTGGTCAACCAAATGCAACAAACGCCTAAGCTTCACCGCGCAACAATTGTCGGTGTTGGTCAAACGATTGTTGATATCGAAGCCCGTGTTGATAACGCGTTCCTTGAAAAATATGAGCTGAGTAAAGGTCACTCACTGGTATTGGAAGAGAGTAAAGCAGATGCGCTGTACGAAGAGTTAGTTGAGCGCGGTTTGATCACGCATCAATATCCTGGCGATACTATCGGCAACACACTGCACAACTATTCCGTACTTGCAGACAGTAAATCTGTATTGCTCGGCGTTATGTCTAAGAAGATTGAAGTTGGCTCATTTGGTTATCGTTACCTTTGTCGTACTTCTTCTCGTATGAATCTAAATCACCTTCAAACTGTTGATGGTCCAATTGGTCGCTGCTATACGCTGATTTCTGAAGATGGCGAGCGTACATTTGCCATCAACGAAGGCCACATGAACCAACTGCTTCCTGAAAGTATTCCTGAGCAAGTGTTTGAGAAAGCATCAGCATTGGTTGTTTCGTCTTACCTAATGCGTGGCAAGCCTGAAGATCCGATGCCAAAAGCGGTGCAAAAAGCGATTGAATACGCGAAAGCGCACAATGTGCCAGTTGTACTAACACTTGGTACTAAGTACGTGATCGAAGGTAATGCGGAATGGTGGCAAGAATATCTGAAAGAGAACGTAACCATTGTCGCGATGAACGAAGACGAAGGTGAAGCGTTAACGGGTGAAAAAGATCCACTTCTAGCCGCTAACAAAGCGCTTGAGTGGGTTGACCTCGTTCTATGTACCGCTGGTCCAATTGGCTTATACATGGCTGGTTACACTGATGAGCCTGCGAAACGCGAAACCACCTTGCCATTGTTACCCGGTAACATCCCTGAGTTCAACAAATACGAATTCAGCCGCGCTATGCGTAAGCAAGACTGTGAATCTCCAGTAAAAGTGTACTCTCACATTGGCCCTTACCTAGGTGGCCCGCGCGAGATTAAAAACACCAATGGCGCTGGTGATGGTGCACTTTCTGCACTACTACACGACATGGCAGCAAACAGCTACCATCATGTAAACGTGCCAAACTCAGAAAAGCACGAACACACTTGCCTCACTTACTCGTCTTTGTCTCAAATTTGTAAGTACGCAAACCGTGTAAGTTACGAAGTATTAACTCAGCACTCTCCTCGCCTTTCTCGTGCGCTACCTGAACGCGAAGATAGCTTAGAAGAAACATACTGGGATCGTTAATCTTTTTAGGTAACCCCTAAATAAAATTATCTAATCTGCGAAGGGCTGCTAGTATGCAGCCCTTTTTCTATCAAACCCCAGATAACAGTAATTAAAGGTAATCAAATCGAATAGGTTGCTCGTTTAAGATTTGATCTCGCGCAATGACTCTTTAGATCTGTTATCTTCCAGCACATAATTGATGTGGTTTGCCTTTACATGGCAAATTTATACAGTACTATCGCCACGCAAACGTTTACGTACCACCTTTCGGTTCTGATATAAGGATCAAATATGCTGTCTGATATTGATATTTGTCGCTCTACTCCCCTTAAAAGCATCAGTGAGGTTGCCAAGCAAGCTGGCTTGCAACACAACGAACATCAGCCATTAGGGCAATACAAATCTAAAGTGTCTCTCACATCACTTGAACGCCTCGCTAGCCAACAAGATGGTAAATTAGTCGTTGTTACGGCAATCACACCTACGCCTCTTGGCGAGGGCAAAACCGTCACCACTATCGGTTTAGCACAAGGCCTTGCTAAAATTAACCAATCCGCTATGGCCTGTATTCGTCAGCCTTCGATGGGACCGGTATTTGGTGTAAAAGGTGGTGCAGCAGGCGGTGGCTATTCACAAGTTGCCCCAATGGAACAATTGAACCTGCACCTGACTGGCGATATTCATGCCGTTACGGTTGCTCATAACCTTGCCTCTGCCGCTATTGATGCTCGTTTGTATCATGAGCAGCGAGAAGGGTTAGAAGCCTTTGAGGCTCGCTCAGGCTTAAAAGCTCTGGATATAGACTCGCGCAGAATCGTGTGGCGACGTGTCCTTGACCACAATGACCGCGCACTGCGCATGATCACCGTAGGAAAGAACGAATCAGGCAAAACAATCAACGGTTTTGAACGTGAAGATGGTTTTGATATCTCGGCCGCTTCTGAGCTAATGGCCATTCTTGCCCTGGCTGACGACCTTCAAGACCTACGCAAGCGTATTGGTCGTGTCGTACTCGCTTATAACCATCAAGGCTTGCCATTAACCGCAGATGACTTCAACGTTGCGGGCGCTATGACAGTGACAATGAAAGACTCTATTGAGCCAACATTGATGCAAACCCTTGAAGGTGTACCTACCCTGATACATGCAGGACCTTTCGCGAATATCGCACACGGTAACTCTTCAATCATTGCCGATAAGATTGCGTTAAAGCTGAGTGACTTTGTCGTGACCGAAGGCGGCTTTGGCTCAGACATGGGTTTTGAGAAGGCGTGTAACATCAAGGTTAAAGCATCGAATAAGAAACCAGATTGCGCAGTGATCGTCGCGACATTACGCGGCCTAAAAGCGAATTCAGGCTTATACGATTTAAGACCGGGAACTCCCCTACCAGATTCTATCTTCAATGATGACCAAGACGCACTTATTGCTGGCTTTGAGAATCTCAAATGGCACATTAACAACGTTAAGCAATATCAAGTGCCGACCGTTGTTGCAATCAACCGATTCCCACAAGATTCAGGTCAAGAGCTCGGTGCTTTGAAACAGATGATCACCGATTTCGACCCAAGCGTTAGCGTTGAAGTCAGTGAAGCATTTGGTTTAGGTGGCGAAGGCGCAACGGATCTGGCTCATTCCGTGGTAAAAGCATGCCAAAATAACTGTGAATTTAAACCTTTGT
This sequence comes from Vibrio tasmaniensis, assembly GCF_024347635.1. NCBI lineage: Bacteria > Pseudomonadati > Pseudomonadota > Gammaproteobacteria > Vibrionales > Vibrionaceae > Vibrio > Vibrio tasmaniensis. The sequence continues at coordinate 1,377,887 of NZ_AP025511.1, read as the reverse complement.
ACCTCTCTGAACAAAGCTTAGAAGAGAAACTGATGGCAGTTGCTGAAGTCGGTTATGGCGCGGCAAGTATTTCGCTATCACCACTCGCAAAAAAACAGTTGGCAGAGTTTAGCCAACACGGTTATAGCGACCTATCTGTGTGTTTAGCAAAAACGCCACTGTCTATATCCACTGAGGCGCATCTAAAGGGTGCACCTACACAATTTGACGTACCGGTTAGAGAACTAAAACTGTGTGCGGGTGCCGGCTTCATCTACGCTTTATGCGGCAATGTAATGACAATGCCAGGCCTACCTGACAAACCGGCTTTTATGCAATTGGACATTGACAGCAAAGGGAATATCATTGGCTTAAGTTAATTACGACCAGGCATAGGCTAAAAATCCGCTTTATCTAAAATAGCCTGTCCGTACTATGATCCCAATTATATTTACGGACGGGCCTCCTTTCTGATACCTAATTGCTCAACCAACACTCCAAATGCAATAAATTTCATTGAAATCAAAATAATATGCAATCCTTATTATAAGTTTTGGGTCAAGATCACATTAATAGGCCTATAAAATATATAGTATTGCGCTGATTTTTCGAGGACAGTGATGAATACGAGTATAAAAAAACTGATCGGCCAATTTCTATGTACCCTGTTTGTCCTAGGATTAGTCCCTGCTCTCTATATAAACTCTGAATTTGAACGGGTTGAAGCTCAGCATGCGCTGAACATCAAACAGTCGAATCAAAACCAAATCGAATACAGCTTTCATCAACTCGCGATTATTGTTGAGCAAATATCAAACGCGGTTCCCTCTATTGCCGCTTCACAGACCCTACTCCGTGCAGTTGCTGAACCTTCGATTGCTAACAAACAGGCACTTCAAGATCTCTGGGTAGTATTAGCAAACGGGCAACAATACTACTCTCAACTACGTTTCCTAGATCTAGACGCCAACGAAGTCTTCCGCGTCAACTACAAGGACGGTCAAGCAACTGTCGTCGCAGACCGCAAGTTACAGAACAAATCCTCTAGCGATTACTACAAAGTGCTACAAGAATTATCGATCGGAGAGGTAAGCGCTAAAGGCATTGATCTTGAGGCCGAAAATGGAGAGTTAGTTCGCCCCTTTGCGCCGACACTTCGCATTATGACGCCTGTGACTGTAGGGGAGCACATTATTGGCTATTTCATTGCTAACCTAAATATGCGCGAAATCTATGAACGCTTACAATACCAGATTGGGACATCAACAACTGTTCCTGTCATTCTCAACAAAACCGGACATGTCATCATGGGTCCCGCCCCTGAGGATTCATTTGGGCATGTGATTGAATCACGTTCAGACAAGACGTATGCAAAACTAGCCCCAGGCCTGTGGCAGAATATTCAGAGCGGCATCTCATCCAGCTATTTTGATGGTAAAAACTGGTATTTTCACTCTGACATCAGCCCTAAGATTAAGCAGTTTGAAGGACCAATTTATATGGTTCTTCATATTGAAGAACATCAATTTAACACTCAGTTTCAACAAGAAAATCACGCCATAGTCGTTCAGATAATCATACTCTCGATATTGATTTCAATGATTTCTGCAGGTTTCGTACTGTGGAACAGAAATCATAAAAAAAACAGCATAGATAGCCAACTAGCAAAAGCGGCGATGAATGGCATGTCGGCGTTAGTGATTACAGATAGAAATAACCGAATCATAAAAGTAAACCAAGAGTTCACCCGTGTCAGTGGCTACGAGTTAGAAGATGTAAAAGGTAAACAGCCTTCATTGTTTAACGCTGGCCGCTATAATGAAGAGTTCTACATTAAAATGTGGAGCGTCATTAAAGAGACAGGAATGTGGGAAGGCGAAGTGGTGAACCGACGTAAAGATGGCACCTTAATCACGGAAATTCTTCGCATCCAAACCATCAAAGACTCAAAAGGTGTGATTCAATTTTATGTCGCTTCATTTGTTGATATCAGCAAACACAAAGAGCTCGAGAATAAACTGAGAAACCTTAGTGAGAAAGATGCACTATCTGGCTGCTGGAATAGACGAAAGTTCGACCTAGAACTTCGTGACGAGTGTTCTCGCGTTAGTCGCTACCCTAATCGTGAACAATCTTGCTTAGCCATATTGGATATTGACCATTTCAAAGGCATTAACGATAGGTTTGGACATGATTATGGCGATAAAGCCATACAAACAGTAGCACAGGTACTGCAACGTGAATGTCGAGATACCGATTTCGTGGCTCGTATTGGTGGAGAAGAGTTTGGGGTTATCTTGCCTCACACGACACCACAAGAAGCCGACTATGTGCTTAATAGGCTGAGAATCGCGATCAGTATCGAGTTCGACAACGTCGTTACAATAAGTGGCGGAATAACCAACCTAACAGGTGAACCTGCTCTCAATTATAAGTGCGCCGATTTAGCACTATACGAAGCAAAAGCAGTAGGTAGAAACAGTGTATGTTTGTTCCTTGATAGCGAAATGAGCGAAATTGCATAGCAGAAGCCTGAGTCGCACCACCGCCCCGCTAACTTGTTCATTTCACTCTAGAGTCGTTCACTTAACAATCAACTCGGTGCGGGGTAGAACTCAAGCGTATTCCCTTCGACTACCAGAATGCAATCCATATTCGCAGCATGGGCTGCCTGCTTACCAAGGTGAGTATCTTCAAACACAACACACTGCTTTGGCTGTAAACCCATACCAAAACAAGCAGCTAAGAAAGTATCAGGGTTTGGTTTATGATTCTTCACATCTGTCGCTGTCACTAAGATATCCAACTTACTCAAGATATCCGTTTTATCTAACAGTTGTTCTGCGCTCTTGCGTTGACTGCCCGTTCCAACCGCAATCTTCTTGTCACCGAGATGGTCTATCAAAAGAGAATACGTACAAGGGATAATATCTCCTTTGTCTTCAATAGCTGCAAACGAAGCCATTTTAAACGTAGAAACCGCTTGTGGGTCGAGCGATAAACCGTACTTACTATTTACCTCACCCGCGATCTTATAACTCGGCATTCCACCTAAGCTATGCAGCCAAGACGCTTCGAAATAAAAGCCGAACTCTTCCGCCGTTTGTTGCCATGCTTTCACATGTGCTGGCATTGTATCGATCAACGTACCGTCCATATCAAAGATTAATCCTTCATACGCCGTTAAATCAATTTTCATCACTACTACCACTCTTTAAGAAAGTTACTGATACCATACCCAATATTCAGTATCATGACCCCATATTACTGTTCAAAATGGATGTTTATGTTACAAATATCTAACTCTGTTTCAATTCAAGACTGGGAACTCCAGCTAACCGCGATCAGAGCTCAAGGAGCCGGAGGTCAAAACGTCAATAAAGTATCGAGTGCGATACATTTGCGTTTTGACATCAAGCATTCCACCCTACCCGATTTCTACAAAGAAAAACTCCTGGCACATAAAGATGGTCGTATCACTAAAGATGGTGTGATTATCATTAAAGCTCAACAGTACAGAACTCAGGAGCAAAACCGAGACGATGCTTTGGTACGTTTGAAAGAGCTGATCTTAGAAGCAACAAAAGTTCAAAAAGTGAGACGAGCAACCAAGCCAACACGCGGGTCCCAGAAAAGACGCTTAGAGAGTAAGAAACAAAGAAGCACCACCAAGCAACTGCGCGGAAGAGTAGACTAATTGTTGTGTTCCGCCCGCGAACAAATCAAGCATGACACATCCGCTGTAACCCGTTGATTTGAACAACGCTCGATACCTATACCGAGCGCTATTGATTCGAAAAAGGCTACTGCTTCTTTTTGACCGACAAAATCAATTTTATCAACAGCATTCGCTCTTCACTGGTTAACAAACGACTAGCAGCAGCTACATCTTCCGCTGCTGCTTCAGACGCTCCTACAACGTCGAGTACGACATCCAAGTCCGTCACTTTCAAAGTTCTCGTGATCGAACGATACTGAGACATTTTGATATCAGCCTCTCCCCGCTCAATTCGTTGATAAGTTTTTAGGCTCATCCCTGCGCTAGCCGCCAATTTTTCTTGAGACCAATTGCCTTGCTTCCTGCGCTCAATCAGCGCAATGACTATAGGTTCTTGTGACATAAGCAACTCCAGAATAGACAGTTATGACCTAAATTCAGCAAGAAGCAGACCATATTGACTTAGAACAGTTTACATAAGCGATTAAAGGCATATTATTCGGCCGATAAAAACGTTACGTTTCATGGACTTTCACACTTACAACGGCGTTAACTCGCGGGCAGATAAGTTTGAATTATCAAGAGCTAGGAAATAAGAAAAATTGCAAATTGCGAATAATGATAGCGTGAAATTGGAAATTGCGAATCTCTATAAATTGGCATTTCCTTGCATACAACAGGCTTTAGAATCAGAAGATACCCGTAATGAAATTGTTGCGGTACAGCAGAGATTACTGACTTACAAAGAAGTGCTGTTACACGGAAATATGCTGGAAGATAAAGAATTAAAACAGGCTTTTTCTGCATTGAACCAAAGCGAGAAAGGTGTTGTACAAGGTGGTATTCAAAATATCAACGATGCCATAAAGCAAATGGATGAAATTATCGAAAGGTATAGCAGGAAGGCGAAAATCAATAAGCAGGCTTATCAACAAGTTTGAATTGATAGCACACAGAAATAACTAAGTCGACGCTGATGTTTTAAGCGTCGACTTAATCTAAGGCTTCTCTCATTAATGCTTAAATGAACAAACTGTCGAGGTATAGCCCTCAACTATGCCGATAAACGTCTACTTAACGTTAAATAGATTGTCTTCTTATAATAAGTAAACCCAGTGCGAATATCGACAAGAAACCCAAAGAGCCGCCGCTGCTAGAACCTGAGTTGGTGCCTGAATTAGAGCCACCCGATAGACTGATTTTCGGCATTGATGTTTCATTTAGCAAAGCAGTAGATGAATCAAGGGTTTGACCATCGCTCACACGTACGAGAACACGAGAGCTCGGTGTACTTCTAACTTCAAAAGTTGCGTTTTCAGTGCCTGAAACAACTCGCTGAATCCATCCTGCATAATCATAAACCTCCGTAAAAACAGACGTATATTTTTCAGTAAGGCTGCCACATGTACCCGGCCCGTAACTTGTAATACCAATTTGCTGATAGCTACTCCCATCCCACCAATAGACAGGACCGCCTGAATCACCATTACAGGTCGAGTTTTTATATCCATTGAACTGCGCTCCATCAAAACAAAGCTGTTTGTCTGTTGAATTACAGCTATTTGTAGCATCGAAGGTTAAATTCGCTTGATTGACTACATTAGTAGCAGTTCTAGAAACCGTTTTGCCTTGGTCATCAGTTATATGACTCGTCAAGCCTCGGCCAACTGCTTTAAACGTATCTTGACCACGGTTCAATGCATAGACATTGTCGAATGTAGAGTTAATTGAAGAAGAGTAGTCTCGTACATTTAAGGCTGTTTTGAGTTTCAAGATAGCAATATCGTTTGGTAATACTTTCCCGTTGATGGGATCAAGATTATTACTATAGTCACTTGGATAATATATCTTTTCAACTCGTGCTGATTGGTATCCACCGTTGTTATATTTTGTTTGGTCCGCCATTCCTGGAACAACCCAAGTATTAAGCATCCACACGTAACTTTCATACACACAATGGGCAGCGGTAAGCACGAATTGTGCATCTATAATGGTTCCACCACAGTAGTTAGAAAATTTGGAACCATCATGAAAGTACAGGCTAGTAAACGTTGGATAAGTGTTAGTTAGCTCTGCATCTGTTGTGGGACTGCCATTGATAATATAAGGTGAAACACCAGCACTAGGAGCACTTTCGACCGAGTTTTCCGTCGCCATAACACTTGATGTGTAAATCAATGGAGCTAACAGCCCTAAAACGGCTTTACGAACCGGACTCATTGTATGGTTAACATTCATAGATAACTCCTTGTAACCCCTACTACTTATTTACAAAAATGATGAATCGTCACCATAACACGTTACCACTAATATTATAGTAAGCAATTTTAATGATATAGCCATATGTCTCGTTTTAAAAAACGAACTTTCAGGTATCTGGGCTTGTAGCGCTATAGAAAGTTATACGCTCTTAAAAAGAGATACGTTCATAAAAAGGGAGATGGGCTTAAAACAAAAAAGCCTACCGTTGAACTTCTCTATACAAAGAAGCGAACAATAGGCTTTGTTTAGCTTAGCGGTTTCTCTTAAAAGAGATTAGCCACGGTAGTAACGTTGAGGTACGAATGGCATTTTTTCTACTGTCATTGGTAGCTTCTTACCACGCACTTCGGCGAAGACTTCAGTGCCAATAGCTGCTAGGTCAGTACGAACATAAGCCATAGACACTGGCTTGCCAGCGTTAGGCCCCGCAGTACCGCTTGTTACAACACCAATCTTGTTGTCTTCAGCATCGAACAGCTCAGCGCCTTCACGTACTGGAGCTTTAGTTTGACCAACAAGACCAACACGCTTGCGTTGAACATCTTTCGTTGCGATTTGCTCAAGGATGATATCAGCGCCAGGGAAACCGCCTGCACGTTCACCGTCAGTACGACGCACTTTTTGAATGCCCCATAGAAGGCTAGCTTCTACTGGAGTAGTTGTTGTGTCTAAGTCGTGACCGTACAGACATAGGCCACACTCAAGACGAAGTGAGTCACGAGCGCCAAGGCCGATCCACTCTACTTCCGCTTCTGAAGTCAGCTTGCGTGCTAGTGCTTCAGCGTGATCGTTAGGGACAGAGATCTCGTAGCCATCTTCCCCCGTGTAACCACTGCGGCTCACGATGCATTCAACGCCATCGATATCGACTTTTTGAACATCCATGAACAGCATGTCAGCAACGCTAGGTTGAAAACGAGCCAGAACTTCAGACGCTTTAGGGCCTTGGAGGGCTAATAGAGCGCGGTCATCAATCACTTCCATCTCTACGTCAGCTGGAAGGTGCGCCGTTAGGTGGTCGATATCTTGTGTTTTACAAGCTGCGTTCACAACAACAAACAGATGATCACCAAGGTTAGCAACCATCAAGTCATCCATGATACCGCCCTGCTCGTTAGTAAAGAACGCGTAGCGCTGCTTACCAGAAGGAAGATCAATAATATCTACAGGAACCAAAGATTCTAAGACAGCAGCTGCGTTTGCACCATGTAGGCGTAGTTGCCCCATGTGAGAAACATCAAAAAGACCAGCAGCATCACGAGTATGTAAATGCTCTTTCTTTACACCAAGTGGGTACTGGACTGGCATATCGTAGCCAGCGAAAGGAACCATCTTTGCACCCTCTTCAACGTGAAGCGCATGCAATGGTGTTGTTAGTAGGTCTTGATTAGCGTGTTCTTGAGTCATTTTATTCTCCATGAAGCGTTACAGGCTGTCCAAAAATCGAGTCTGCCGCTTATATCTCTATTTAGAGTCGCCTCTAACGATACTGGTTAACGTTAGAAACAGTAGATAGTAAAAAGTGATGTCTTTTATATAGGCTTATATCGTTAGCTTTATAAATACAAACAACTGTACACAACCTATACAACTCACTTTTTAAGAATTCACTTCAGTAAACTTCAATCAACATGAGTAAACCATGTTCACTATAATAAACAAGCCTGCGTCGGTTTTACACCCTTAACAATAGTCAAACAGCTCAAAATGTGACATTTAACAATTTAAAAACAATTGTGCGATACATACAAAAACGCGATATTGATGATTTTCGCATCAATATCGCGTCAATTAGCTAACGTTCAAAACAAAAGCAAACGTTTGCATTCACTATAAGAAATTCAAAGTTAGTTAACTTATTTTGCAGTGACCTACCGTTATTTTGCAGTGACCCACAGAATAAGTGCATCTTCAGCACTCGTTGAAATCAGCATATGACCCATATTCGCATCGTAATACATGCTATCGCCTTCACTCATTGGCACAGGCTCGTAGAATTCTGAGTAGAACATCACATCACCAGAGATGATCATTAAGAACTCTTCACCATCGTGGCGCACCCAATCGTTATACTCTTCAAAAGTACGAGCTCTCACTCGACTCTTAAACGGCATCATCCTCTTATTAGAGAGCTCTGTGGCAAGCAATTCGTGTTCATAAGTTGGTGTTGGGTGTGGTTTACCTTGGCCTACCTTGGTTAAATCACGACGTCCTGTGGCGACTTTTTTTCTAGGCGGCTCAAAGAGTTGCGGCATGTCTATCTGCAAACCCATAGCCAATTTCTGCATCGCTTGAAAGGTCGGAGAGATCTGTTCGTTCTCTATTTTACTCAGCGTAGAACGCGCCAAGCCGGTTCTTTGGCTTGCCTCTTCTAGCGTGATCCCAAGCTTACTGCGAATGTCTTTAATACGCTGGCCAAGCCTAAGAGGTTCGATATTCTGGTCTAACGTTTCCTTCGCCAACGTTAGAGATGGGTACTCATCATAAATGTCTTCTGACATAGGTCCCTCATTAATTTTTTACTTCCTGTCTATTAATTTCATTGTTGCATAAAGCGCTTTGTTGATTAAAGAGCGCACAGAGAAATAAAGCGTGCTCCCCGTAGCAAAACAAGAAAATCTGTTTCCTATTGGAAATTTTTGTTGAAAATTGATTTTAACGGAGCTATGTTATCGACTTGTTAGATGAAGAGATGCTACTTCGGCTTGCCGCAAATGATAGATTTAACATTTGTAAGAGCTGTTTTTTACCCGAATTTTTGGGAACCAATTCGTGCTGCATTGACCCTACAACGATCGCTTAGACGCTGTAAGAGTATATTTAATACGCAATCAACGTATAGCTGTACCTATATAGCGCAAACGATACCGATGCAGAAATCAACGTAAGACCTAATGGACTATAAAAACAATCACCATTAGCTTAATGAAAGGTCTCGACAATGAACCCTTACCAAAACCACAGCTTAGACAGTTTTTTCTCTACGAACCTATCTGGTACTGACGACGCCGTATTTGCTGGAATCCAAGCAGAGAACACTCGTCAAAACGAACAAATCGAACTTATTGCTTCTGAGAACATCGTTTCTAAAGCAGTAATGCAAGCTCAAGGCACTTGCCTAACCAACAAATACGCAGAAGGCTACCCAGGCCGTCGCTACTACGGTGGTTGTGAGCACGTAGATACAGTAGAAGCTATCGCGATTGAACGTGCTAAACAGCTGTTCAAATGTGAATACGTAAACGTGCAGCCTCACTCTGGCGCTCAAGCAAACGGTGCAGTAAAACTTGCCCTACTTCAACCAGGCGACACAATCCTTGGTATGTCTTTAGATGCTGGTGGTCACCTTACACACGGTGCACGTCCTGCAATGTCGGGCAAGTGGTTCAACGCCGTTCAATATGGCGTAGACCGCGACACACTTGAAATCGATTACGAAGCAGTTCGCGCTTTAGCTGTCGAAAGCCAACCTAAAATGATTATTGCAGGTGGTAGTGCTATCCCACGCGTTATTGATTTCGCTAAATTCCGCGAAATTGCTGACGAAGTTGGCGCCATCCTAATGGTTGATATGGCACACATCGCGGGTCTTATCGCGACAGGTGCTCACCCTAGCCCACTACCACACGCACACGTTGTTACCACAACGACGCACAAAACACTTCGTGGCCCACGCGGCGGCATGATTCTGACGAACCACGAAGACATAAACAAAAAGATCAATTCTGCAGTATTCCCAGGCCTTCAAGGCGGCCCACTAATGCACGTTATCGCGGCTAAAGCAGTGGCGTTTGGCGAAGCACTTGGCCCAGAATTTAATACTTATATTGATTCAGTGATCGACAACGCAAAAGTTCTTGCTGAAGTGTTGCAAACTCGCGGTTGTGACATTGTGACTGGCGGTACAGACACACATCTAATGCTGGTAGACCTTCGCCCTAAAGGCTTGAAAGGTAACGTAACTGAAGAAGCATTAGAGCGTGCAGGGATCACATGTAACAAAAATGGCATACCATTCGATACAGAGAAGCCTATGATTACTTCGGGTATCCGTTTAGGCACGCCAGCTGGAACCAGTCGTGGTTTTGGCACTGAAGAATTCAAACTTATCGGTGAATGGATCGGTGATGTACTTGATGGCTTAGTTGAAAGCCCTGAAGGCAATGCTGAAGTTGAGCAACGTGTTCGCAAGCAAGTTAAAGAGCTTTGCAAACGCTTCCCTCTTTACCGTTAAACCAATTTTAAGATTTATATTAAAACCTCATAAATTTTTGGAGAATAAGCAATGGACAATACACTAAAGTTTGCAGACAGCCACGAGTGGGTAAAAGACAACGGTGACGGTACTGTAACTATTGGTATTTCTGAGCACGCTCAAGAGCTACTTGGTGACGTTGTGTTTGTTGACCTGCCAGACACTGAAGACGAAATTGAAGCTGGCGAAAGCTTCTCTCTAGTTGAATCAGTGAAAGCGGCTTCTGATATCTACGCACCAATCTCTGGCGAAATTGTAGAAATCAACGAAGAATTAGAAGATAGCCCAGAGCTAATCAACGAAGAACCTTATGAAGGTGGTTGGATTGTTAAAGTGAAGATGTCTGATGCGTCTGAACTAAACAACCTTAAAGATGCGGAAGAATACCTAAGCTCTGTAGAAGAAGACTAATAGGTAACCTCATTACGATAAAGCTGCTCTTTGGAGCAGCTTAATTTTAGGGGCTAGCTCACGGCTCCAGAGAGAAAGTAGAACATATCATGACTGAATTACTTCAAAGCCAATTACTGAAAGACTTGGGTACACAAAACGAGTTTGTTGCTCGTCATAACGGCCCTAATAAAGCAGACCAGCAAAAAATGCTTGAAGCGATCAACGCGACTAGCCTAGACGCACTGATCGACGAAACGGTTCCTGCACAAATCCGTCTTGAAAAACCAATGACACTTGCTGCGCCACTGAGCGAAATGGACATGCTGACCTCTCTTAAAGAGATCGCTAACCTAAACCAAGTGAAACGTACCTTTATTGGCCAAGGCTACTACAACACATTCACTCCAAACGTTATTTTACGTAACGTTCTAGAGAACCCAGGCTGGTACACAGCTTACACCCCATACCAACCAGAGATTTCTCAAGGTCGCCTTGAAGCTCTACTCAATTACCAACAAATGGTAATGGACCTTACTGGTTTGGAAATCGCGAATGCATCCCTTCTTGATGAAGCGACAGCGGCTGGCGAAGCGATGACACTGTGTAAGCGAGCTGGTAAAAGCAAGAGCAAAGTATTCTTCGTTGCTGACGATGTTCACCCTCAAACACTAGAAGTTGTTAAAACTCGTGCTGAGTACATCGGCTTTGAAGTCATGGTTGGTGCTCTTGAAACACTTCCAGAGCAAGACGTATTTGGTGCGCTTCTCCAATACCCTGGTACAACAGGCGAAGTTCGCGACCTAACTGACATCATCGCGAAAGCTCAAGCTAACAAGACTCTTGTAACCGTTGCAACTGACCTACTTGCTTCTGCACTACTTAAGCCTGTTGGCGAAATGGGCGCAGACGTAGCAATTGGCTCAGCGCAACGTTTCGGCGTTCCTATGGGATACGGCGGTCCACACGCTGCATTCATGGCAACACGTGAAAAGCATAAGCGTACAATGCCAGGTCGTGTAATTGGTGTATCTATCGATACGCACGGTAACCAAGCACTACGTATGGCAATGCAAACTCGTGAGCAACACATCCGCCGCGAGAAAGCGACATCAAATATTTGTACAGCTCAAGCACTTCTAGCAAATATGGCGTCTTTCTACGCGGTTTACCACGGTGCAGAAGGCCTACGTACAATTGCTCGTCGTACACACCACATGACCGCTATCCTAGCGGCTGGCCTGACTAAAGCGGGTTACGAGCTAACAAACAACAGCTTCTTCGATACCATCACGCTAAACACAGAAGACAAGACAGATGCACTGTACGCGAAAGCGCAAGCAGCAGACATCAACCTTCGCTTACTTCAAGGTAAAGAAGGTAATGGTAAGATCGGTATCAGCTTAGACGAAACAACAACGATCGACGACGTAAACTCACTGTTCGCTATCTTCGACGTGAAAGAAGACGTTCAAGCACTATCTTCTGACATTGCATCAAATGAGTTTGCAGCAATTCCAGAAAACTGCCGTCGCGAATCAGAGTTCCTAACTCACCCAGTATTCAACACGCACCACAGTGAAACGCAAATGATGCGTTACCTAAAACAGCTTGAGAACAAAGACTTCTCACTAACGCACGGCATGATCCCACTGGGCAGCTGTACGATGAAGCTGAACGCTGCTGCTGAGATGATTCCAGTAACATGGCCTGAGTTTGGTTCTATTCACCCATTCGCACCTCTAGAGCAAGCGGCTGGTTACACGGCACTAGCAAAAGATCTAAAAGAGAAGCTTTGTGAAATTACCGGTTACGACGATTTCTCACTACAGCCTAACTCTGGTGCATCTGGCGAATACGCAGGTCTAATCGCGATTCAACGTTACCACGCAAGCCGCGGTGAAGCTCACCGTAACGTTTGTCTGATTCCAAGCTCTGCGCACGGTACTAACCCTGCAACAGCATCTATGGTTTCAATGAAGGTAGTGGTTGTTAAGTGTGATGAAGATGGCAACATCGACATGACAGACCTAGCAGCGAAAATCGAGAAGCACAAAGACAACCTATCAAGCATCATGATCACTTACCCTTCTACGCACGGCGTATACGAAGAGCAAGTGAAAGAAGTGTGTGAACAAGTACACGCAACGGGCGGTCAGGTTTACCTAGACGGCGCGAACATGAACGCTCAAGTAGGCCTAACTTCACCTGGCTTCATTGGTTCAGACGTATCTCACTTGAACCTACACAAAACATTCTGTATCCCACACGGTGGCGGCGGTCCAGGTATGGGTCCTATCGGTGTTAAATCGCACCTAGCACCTTTCCTACCAGGTCACATCGAAAACGGTGTACAAGGTTCAGACTACGCGGTATCAGCAGCAGATCTAGGTAGTGCTTCAATTCTACCTATCTCTTGGGCTTACATCGCAATGATGGGCGAACCTGGCCTAACAGACGCAACGAAAGTAGCGATTCTGAACGCGAACTACGTGATGGAAAAACTACGTCCTCACTACCCTGTTCTTTACCGTGGCACTAACGGCCGCGTAGCGCACGAATGTATTATCGATATTCGTCCACTTAAAGAAGACACTGGTATCAGCGAAGAAGATATTGCTAAGCGTCTAATGGACTTCGGTTTCCACGCACCGACTATGTCTTTCCCAGTAGCGGGCACACTAATGGTAGAGCCAACTGAATCTGAAGATTTAGAAGAGCTAGACCGTTTCTGTGAAGCGATGATCGCAATCCGTCACGAAATGGCAGCAGTGAAAGCGGGTGAATGGCCACTAGACAACAACCCTCTAGTGAACGCACCGCACACACAAGTTGACCTTTCAGGCGCAGAATGGGATCGTCCTTACTCTCGCGAACTGGCTTGCTTCCCATCGAAAGCAACCAAGAATTCGAAGTACTGGCCAACAGTTAACCGTGTAGACAACGTATACGGCGACCGTAACCTAATCTGTTCTTGCCCAAGCATCGATAACTACGAAGACTAATTTTTGTAGATTTTTGATAAACAAAAGGCGAACCAAATGGTTTAATGCCGTTCGGATAAGCATTACTGCTTGAATCTGAACGGATATTTGGCTGGGACAAAGAGGACTGAACGTGGAAACGTTCGGTCCTTTCTTTTATCTGGAAGAATGAAGTGACTCAAACTTTCTCTCATCCTTTTCAGTTTTACAGGTAGAGTTCCGTCTGGACTTAAAGCTAACCAACGTAATTGCGCATCAATAAGGTTAATTGCGGCGGTAAAACTGACCCTAGTCGCTCGAACCCCGGCTTCTGAAGCTATCTTAACCATCTCTAATCGCACTAAGTTATAGGCAAGTAATACGCCCCAAAGCTCTTGCTTCACACCGGCAGAAAAACGACTTCGTAAAGTGACGTGACTTTGCAGTTGAGTCTGTTTAATTTCACCATAACCTTCTTCTATCTCCCAGCGTTGCCAATAAATACGCAGCAGGCTTTCTAGCGAGTATTTACTAGGGTCTGTAAGTGAAGTAATAAAACCTTTTATCTCACCTTTTGGCTCTTGATATAGGACTAATCTGGCTTCCCAACGTGCGGGTAAATTCGGATTCTGCCGTTGAGCTTGAGGAGAGATAGGCATTGAGATAAGCATGTCGTTCTCCGCATATTTCTCCAACACTTCATAGCGTAGTTTACGTTTTGCAGGCATTAACCAGTGCGCATTTTCCGCACTCTCTTGCCAGGACAGCAAAAGGTCTGCCGAGAAATAACAACGATCAAATAAGGTCAATGAGTGTGCGGGGATGTCATTGAATAGGCGCTTAGCTAAGGTCGTTTCACCGACATGACAACCATCAAAAGCCGCCCCCATAATCATTCGAGTTTCTGTTGACATCAAAGCGACTAAACGAAGTTGAGGGTAAGGTTTCAATTTTTTGGAGATGAACCCAAATTGTTCAGCGTTCTCTGGGGAATCCTGACACCGAAATGTTGTTCCATCGACAGCAAGAACATTAAGCTCTAAGTCTTTGTCTTGTTGAAGGATATCTCCGTTCCAAGCCTTTACCGTTGTGTGAAACAGAGCCGCTAACGGACTCTCATCTAGACGTCGGCGTGAATCAGTTAGGACACTGGGTGCAACACGAGACCAGCTATCTTCAGGTTTAGGCTGAAGTGCAATGTCTAATGAACTGCATACCTCTTTGATAGACATGTTGCGTTGCAGCCCCATCCAAATAACTAACCAGACAGCTTGCTGAGCGGGAAGTCGGCGTCGTCTTATGCTCGCTTTATTGGTTTCAAGAAGAGCTTGTTCTATCCACTCAATCTGAATGGCGTCGACGACAGATTCATAATTGTCGGCATCTTCAATGGTCTCGTGTGCCATTGCTAATTCTTGTTCAAGCATAAAAAATCCCCATCAACGTTGTTGATGGGGATTATCTGCTAACTGCAAGATCGTTCAAGTCTTCTTAAACGATCGGCATTAAACCAAATGGTTCGCCTTTTTGTTTTCTGAAATTCAAGGTCAACAAATGCATTGACCTTACCGTAAGGGAAAGGTTTAAGGTTGAACTAAACCAACACTGAATTAGGAATCAATTATGGGATGTTGTAACAAAGCGCCAAAAGGTGGTGCTCCTCTTGGCTTACTTCTAAAAGTAACGCTTGGGATTGGTCTTTTTGTGTTTATGTTAGCTTTGTGGCAATAGGAAGCTAATGCACACTAGGTTTGAAGCTAAGAAGTGATGGTATGAACAAGATAAATAGCGCCAAGTTGGTATCGGCGCCATAGTCGTTTGTTATGACTCAGTTTCGTCGATGTACTCAATCTGATTATTCACAGAAATGGCTAAAACTATTGCAAAAACAATCGCGATTGTGATTCTAAGAAAAGTCGATGGGATAATAGATTGTGTAGAAATGACAAACGGACCAGCGAAACCACCAGAAACAGCTCCTAGATAAGTTCGCCTCCGACTCCATTTCATCAGCGAACCACATTCAATACAACGATACTTAGTCCAATGAGAACTAAAGAAAAACCAGCTACATGCCACATTTTTCCGACACTTGGGACATTGTCTAGACTTCATAATTGCCTCATAAAATTAAACTAAGCCGATATAAAACAACCTGATTAAAGAAACATCAAATTTTCTAGCTAGAGTTTCGAGCGAGTTCATGAGTTATAAAACCTTACTAAGTGGCTGATAACGCACACTCACCCTAAAGCCACGCACTTTAGACACAAAACCCAATTGGAACTTAAAATGCCAAGCCTTAGCAGTTCACCTTGATGAAAATTTCAAGGCGATACGCCCTTACAATCCAATCGTACAATTTACTTAATAAAGTGGTTTCGGGCTTGTTCAACACTCGGGATTTAGTGTTGGCTACGCAACACCTTAATCCTTACTTTTTAGGTGAATTACACGAAGATTACAAATAATCGCCCGCCTTTTTGTAGGCTTCAAGTTCAATAGGCGACTCAGCGTAGCCAAAGACTTTTAGTTGTAACAAATATTTCTTTGTAAATGCTTCAAGGCCCATATCCTCTATTTGCTTTACATGGATCAGCTCATGAGACATTAATAATTTGTCACCTTTTGCTCTATTAGCTATCCAAATACCGTAGCCAAATGTTGTACCAGTAATGTAAGGAGAGTCTAGCCCTAAGCGTTGCATCTGAAATAACAACGATTCATTTTCCGGCAAAGGAATTGAATCGGCATAATGCACGCGAATTTTTTCAGGGTGTTTGATGCCAATCTTGTGCGCTATTTCAATATATTGAGGTAGTAAAGGGACACCTTGGGTTAGAGCTATTTCTTCATTTTTTATTACATACTTAATAGAAAGTGGAAAATACGCTTCTAACTGCTCTAATAAATGGCTAGGAGGATTTGCATAGACTTCATTCTTGTCTTCGCAACCTAAAATTGAAATAGCCAAGAGCAACAGTGTGATAATTTTTAGTGTTCTTCTCATTTGCTGTGAACTCCTTTTCACCTCACGCCAGCAAAACACGTTTGCTACCATGCAGATTAAATCTAAATTTACCACTTAATACGGCAAATCAAATCAAAATAGCCAAACGTTAGCTGCCTACTTGAACAATTTATTATGCCTGTTCTAGTCCTTTCAGGGAGCTTGGTACTATTATTTTATGAAATGGCGTAACGAAGAACATATAGATCTTACCAAACACATTGTTCACATGAACCACGGTATTTGCGTGAACAATTGCAGTTTCTCCTTCAGGCTCAATAAGAAAAGAAACTCGGACATCGAGGTGTTTATCACAGTCTTCTAATACAACTTCATTCTCAGTTGAACTGACCAGCGTAAAAATACCGACTCGTTCACCTACTACATATTCTGAACCTAATTTCTCTCGAGATACATCTTGTAGACCACCCAAATTTTTTAAACCGAGTTTAGATACAACCCAGTTTCTCATAGACATCAGAAATGCAATCCAACTCGGTGTCTGAGCGGCTATTTCAAGAAACACTTCAATAGCAGTTTGATTGTTGTATTTTATTTTTTTCGAAAAACTATCACAGAAATATGAATTTTTGGAATATTCGCTCAATATTGATTTCTTGGGTATAGACATAAACTCTCCGTCAAAAGGCATAGACATAATGACCCCCACGAAAGGTACTAGCCTTCAATACCGTGGGTTAGCTTAAAGCCATAGCCATAATTAGTATGTCAAACGACTAAATTTGGAGGCTAGCGCGAATAACGATAGCATAATTTTCATTGACTTAGATACGCATGAGTCCTTCATACAAGTCGTTACATTGAAAGAACATAGATGCGAACAACGTGAACACCTTAAACACAGAACTCAACGCAAACTAAAAACGCCACACGTTTTTGTGTATGTTTGGAGTGTTTGTTAGTTGCACAACGCGCGCTGAATTTTTTGCTTATTGTCGATAATGTATTTTATATCATCAAGATAAGATTGAAGATGACCATGCTCGATATTCTCAGAAAATTGTTCGCTGCCACTGGCTGCCCCTTGGCGCATGAAGCTTACTAGCGCGTTTAGGCGGATAACCATATAATCTGCGAGTTGTTCCCGCTGAGCCAACGAAGCGCCATAACTGTCGCAAAATACCCTAGCTCTTGTCGTTTGATCCTCTATCGAATGACATGGATTCCCCCTAGCATGCGGGCTGAAAACAACGCCAAAAATTAGTTATTGACGGCATAATCGTTTGTTAACTGCGATTCAATTAGTAGTGATAACGACAAGAAATCATCGTCAAATGTGAATCATTCACTGCATAAACTAGTCTATTTGTATCGTCAATCCTGCGTGACCAAAAACCAGCTAAGTTTTCTTTCAATGGCTCAGGTTTGCCAATGCCTTCAAATGGTAAACGCTTTGCATCTGTGATTAACTTATTAATACGTTTAAGGGTTTTCTTGTCCTGTCCTTGCCAATATAAATAATCATCCCACGCTTCATCAGTCCACGCTAACATTCGACTCATTCAAGTAAATCTCTTTCCGTAGTTTGACCTTCATTGTATTGAGTAATTGATTTGTTTAAGTGAGCAGCATTCGCAGGAGAACGTGATAAATATATCGTTTCCATTAAACTATTGTAGTAGTCCATAGACATTACAACCGCGTCTTCAGAATCTCGACGAGTGATGACTGTGCAGTCTGCATCATTAACCACGCCATCAAGAACAGATTTAAGACCATTTCTGGCTTCAGTAAAAGAAACTATACGCATAATTATCTCTTTGTTGAGTTGTACCTAATGTTGAACAAGTATAAATCATAAAAACAAAGTGTACAATATATTGCACAGGTAACAAAAAAGCAGTTAACGCCGACAATAAGATGTGCCCTACTGAATTAACATCAAACCAATGCTAAACACGATAAAAAATCAAATCACCAAGTTAGAACAAAAGCTCGTTAAACTCATTGAAGATAGTCCTGAATACCAGGCTAAAAACACAATATTGCAAAGCGTCCCAGGAATAGGAAACATTGCCGCCGCACCAATAATTAGTAACGTACCTGAACTTGGTTACATCACGAATAAACAAGCAGCATCACTGATTGGTGTCGCTCCAATAACACGCGAAAGTGGGCGCTACAAAGATAAGCGCGTGATCAAAGGCGGTCGAACGCAAGTACGCACAGTGTTATATATGGCAATGATGTCAGCCATGCAATGTAACCCCGTATTCAAAGCGACGTATGCTCGACTTTTAGCTGCCGGAAAGCCAAAGAAAGTCGCAATAATCGCGTGTGTTCGAAAGATGGTTGTGACCCTTAATTCTATGCTGATAGATGGCGCCATGTGGGATGAAAGTACAGCCAAAAACTAATCATTGACGCCATAGTCGTTTGTTATTGCGATTTACTTCAGACTTGCCTGAATTATTAACAGCTCAATATCATTGCTTGATGTGTTAACTAAACCATGTGTGCCAAAACATTTATTAACGATCATGTCTCCTGAAACCACTTTTCTTTCTATACCTTCAATGGTCATAGTGCCTTCACCTTTCAAAATGATATACATTTCTTCATCGTCTCCATGAGTATGTTCGCCCATAGAGCTTCCCGGCGGCATAACGACACGAATAGCGAAATCCCAAGGACCGTCAAAGTCCTTACGCCTGAACGCACGATAGATGTCTATTGAGCCTTTTCCATCATGACTGTTTTCATCCACTTCTTTATCGCAAGTGTAAAAATTACGTATCATTATTCTAGAATTCCTTTCTTATTACTTTCCACAGGTATGCAAAGCGCAATAACGATTAGCTAAGCGGCTAACAAACCTGCCACCTCACCCAATTTAAACACCTTAAACACACAACTAAACCAAGCTGAAAATTCCGAGTGTAGCAAATCGTGTTGATGCGATTGTTAACTGCGCTTTTCAGCTTTAGTTACACAAACAGAAAACAGCTCTTTCATCGGCACATAATTACAATGATAACCATGGATATTTGCGGCTACCCACTGCTCAGAAGTAATACCAACAAAATTAATATTGTAACCACAGTTGATTGCAATATGCTCAAACAACAAACGCTGAGCACGACCATTACCTTCTCGAAATGGATGTAGAACGTTAATGTCGCAATAATACTCAGCTAATTTAGTTAGAAATTCATCGTATGGTAGATCCACTAAATACTTATCTTTTTCTAACATTGAAAACAGATTATTCGCTTCTTTTTCAATCCTAACTACATTACAGAAACGTGTATTTCCCTTTGAAATATCAATCGTTCTTAGTTCGCCTGCCCATTCAAATAGATCGGAGAACAAATTTTGATGAATTGAACGCAGGTAGCTGAAATCGTAAGGGGGTAATTGAAACTCCACATACATTGCAGCTAACGTTGTTAAATCACGTTCAGCAGCCTCTAATACGGCTTCATTTCTGATATTGAGCTTATTAACAAGAACTGTACTATTTTCGTAAGTATAAGGATCTTGTGTTGTGCCATATTTATCAGCCATTGAGCGCCTCTAACGAATTTACGTTTGAGTATTTGTTTAACAAAATTTGACGTTGTTGCTCTCTATCGAGTGATAAATCGAAATCACTAGCAACATCATGTCCCTCTAAACGCATACTTTCTTTAAAGTTATCCATTTTAACTTGTTCGAAATAGGCATGTTTTTCTTCGTAAGAAGAAAGTATTGAATTACTTGGCATAACTAAATCAATCTCATTAAGTTGAGATTGAATCGTTTTTCCTGACTCAAAGACACCCCAGCTGTTAATAGAAAAACGAAAGGTTCGACCTTGGCGCTCTCTTTGAATATTTAAGCCTAAATTTTCAACTAATGAGTTAACTACGGATTGTACTTTACGTTCAGAAATCCCAGTTGCAGCCACGATAGCTTGAGTATTTGGAGATTCCAATCGTGTCATTGCAGCTAAAACTAATAATTCGTACTTCATGCTTACCTCGCACATTTATGCGGAAATAATATTAGTCTACTACTCAAAGGGAATCATTACCATATTTGAAAACTAAATTAATAAAGAAGCGGTTAACGAATGACATGGATTCCCCCTTCCGAGGATCTGCCACACTTATGTGGTGCTTAAATGCACCGGAGGCACCATGTCTGATTATTCTTATTTCTGCGGTATCGACCTAGCTAAAAACCACTTTAGCCTTCATGC
This sequence comes from Vibrio tasmaniensis, assembly GCF_024347635.1. Taxonomy (NCBI): domain Bacteria; kingdom Pseudomonadati; phylum Pseudomonadota; class Gammaproteobacteria; order Vibrionales; family Vibrionaceae; genus Vibrio; species Vibrio tasmaniensis. Next base: position 1,357,106 of record NZ_AP025511.1, on the reverse strand, counting down.
CGTAGACCAAAATGGTAAGGTCTTACTTCATAAGTCAGTAACCCACTCTAAACTACTGACTAAAAAGTAAATATGCCACTCATACGTATAGGCGTTGAAGCGTGTGGTGGTGCACATTATTGGGCAAGAACACTCAATAAACTGGGTCACGACACCCGCATTATGGCTGTTAAATACGTAATTCCTTATCGAACTAAAGGGAAGAACGACCTTAATGATGCAGTCGCTATCTGCGAAGCTGTTCAGCGTCCATCTACTCGCTTTGTTCCTGTTAAGTCCCCCGAGCAACAAGCCATCCTATCGGTACATAGAATAAGAGAGCATTGGGTTCGTGAACGCACCGCGCTTATGAATCGCATGCGCGCCCTACTTTCTGAGTTCGGATTGATCATTCCCGTTGGTCGCTCTTCATTGATGAAACTGGTTCCCTTAATACTCGAAGATGCAGAAAATGAAATGCCACATCTAGCTAGAACGGTGATTGCCGATGCTTATCACCACCTTGGTGAATTGAATCAACGTATCGCCGATACTGAACAAGTCTTTGATTCTTTTGCTAAGGTCAGCACTAATGTTCAACGAGTGATGAAGGTTCGAGGTATCGGGCCGCAAACTGCAACAGCGATACTCGCTTCGATAGGTAATGGCTCTCAATTTGATAAAAGCCGTGATTTCTCTGCTTGGCTAGGACTCGTACCAAAACAATATTCGACGGGAGGAAAGCCTCGCTTAGGTCGGATAACCAAACACGGTGACAAATATTTACGAACACTATTAGTTCACGGCGCAAGGACCGTGATTGCCAACCTTGGCGACAAGCAAGATAAGTTAAGTCAGTGGTGTCGTGGCGTTCTAGAACGAAGAGGAATGAACCGAGCAATAGTGGCACTGGCCGCGAAGAACGCACGAATTATATGGTCGCTTTTGCACAATCAAACAGAATACGAAAACTATGCTGATTAAGTAAAAAACTAAGCAGCATAAAGAGTTAACCCCACCGGGTCATTGCAGACGCTAATGATGGAGATAGGTTAAGACCACTTGCGGAGAGCCTGTTAATGCGGCGGACACACTAGATGTCATCTAACGAATAAGGCACCGCAGTCGCGCAAGTCATCAGGGCCACGACGTATGCGAATCGTCGATAAGTAGGCCGAATGTAGAGCGGCAGTCCAAAACCCATCAACATAAGTTTAGCGGATGTTTGACAACCGGGGGAATCCATGTAGCCCTGTTAAGGTGTGAGCAACGCAATACCGAAGCCCCCGCATACCACCTTAAACACAAATCGCAACGCCTAGCAAAAATGCCAAGCGTTGCGAATCACTCTTAAGCAACTTGTTATACCGCTTGGTTGAGGCTAAAATGACCAAAACAAAGACCACTTAAGAGACCTATTACATGACCACTAGAATTTTAGCCGATGTTGCTGCAAGCATTACTGAATTAAAAGCTAACCCTATGAAAGTTGCAACTAGTGCTTACGGTGAACCTGTTGCTGTACTGAACCGAAATGAGCCAGCATTTTATTGCGTACCAGCCGAAGCGTACGAAATGATGATGGACAGACTCGAAGATCTTGAACTACTAACTATTGCGAAAGAGCGTGAATCTGAAGAGAGCATTTCGGTAAATATTGATGACCTATAAACTCGACTTTAAAAAGAGCGCACTCAAAGAGTGGAAAAAGCTTGGCTCAACGCTTCAACAACAATTTAAGAAAAAGCTAATCGAGCGCTTAGATAACCCGCATGTTCCGGCTTCAAAACTCTCTGGAGCTGACAACATGTATAAGATTAAGCTTCGCCAATCGGGCTACCGTCTCGTCTACAAAGTTGAAGACGATGTCATCATTGTAACCGTCTTAGCAGTCGGAAAACGCGAACGTAGCGATGTTTACCGTAAAGCTATGAAAAGGTTAGATGATTGATTGCGGTATAACGATTAGCTAAGTGGCTAACAAACCTGCCACCTCGCTCAATTAAAACACCTTAAACACGCAACTAAACCAAGCTAAAAATGCCAAGCGTTTGTTAGAATCCGTCTTAAATTGTTTGTTGAACGAAGCCGCTACGCGGCAGAGTAAAACGAGTGCGAACCATACTCTTGTAACACCATCACCCTGATGGTCGTTGACAGGAGTAAGCCCATGAAACCCGATGACTTAAAACGCTACAACACCCTTTATGAACAACACCTTACCAACCTAAAGCTACAAGGTAAACGACCTGCGACCATTGATGCCTATTCTCGTGCGGTTCGTCGGATCACCGCTCATTTCGATCGCGTTCCTGATACGTTAACCACGGCAGATCTCAAACAGTTCTTCGCGTCTCTTATCCAAACCCACTCGTGGAGCACCATAAAACTCGATCGTAATGGCTTGCAGTTCTTCTATCGCTACACGCTGGGTAAACAGTGGGAATGGCTCAATATCGTGAAGCCGCCACAAGTGAAAAGACTGCCCGACATACTCACACCGCAACAAGTCAGCTCGCTGATTAACCATACGCGACAGGCTCGTTATCAAGTGTTTTTCTTGACCCTTTACAGTATGGGATTACGCCTTGGTGAAGGACTTAACCTCACCGTTCATGATATCGACAGCCAAACAATGCGCGTTCACATACGGGAAGGAAAAGGCGGGAAAGACCGAATGGTGCCGCTTCCTCTGCGAACGCTTAAAACTCTTCGTGTGCATTGGCTCAGCCATAAGCACCCGCGATTACTGTTTCCAGGGCTTAGAAAAGGTGACAACGCACCGATGGACAGAGGCGGCATTCAAAAAACCATGAAGCTTGTGCTCAAAGAGTGTGACATCCAAAAACACGCCAGCCCCCACTCTCTCAGACACTGCTTTGCAACGCACCTACTTGAGCAAGGGCTTGACCTGCGTTCACTGCAAACGCTGCTGGGTCACGCAAGCCTCAACACCACAGCCCGTTACACCCGAATAACTCAGATAAAGCAGCGTGATGCGGCGATGGCCATCAACCAATTAACGGATGCTCTAGACTTAACAGGGAGCATGAAATGAGTACGTTCATTGAGCTGCTTCGCCAACATCACCGTGCGCTTAAGCGTCACTATCATACTCAGATGAATGGCGATATGCATCGGGCCATTAGGGCGATGCTCCGTTGCAAGACCGAGCAACAAGGTCGCTCACAATGGTTCTGTAGTCACTGTCATCACGACGACCGATTACCGCTTTCTTGTGGTCACCGACACTGCCCTCAATGCCAACAACGCACCACTTCTGACTGGCTACAACGTCAACAGCAAAAGCGGTTACCTGTTCACTATTTCATGGTGACCTTCACTTTGCCGTATCAACTAAGAGTCTTAGCAAGACATCAACCTAGAGCGACATATAACGGTATGTTTAAGGTGGCATCGGGGGTTTTAAAGGACTTTGCGAAAAGACAGATGCAAGGTGAACTTGGTTTTACCGCCGTGCTGCATACCCACAGCCGACAACGAAACTTGCACCCACATCTGCACATTATCGTAGCGGCAGGCCAATACGATGCATCAAGGCAAACATGGCACAAAGGCAACAAGCATTACCTTTTTAACGCATTTGCTTTAGCCAAAATCTGGCGAGCAAGAATGCTAGAGGCCATTAATCAACACCCAACATTGTGGCTGCCGAGTGGCATTCCCAAACAATGGGTGGTCGATTGTAGGCAGGTTGGTTACGGTCAGTCTGCACTGAGCTATTTGTCGCGCTATCTCTATCGCGGTGTGCTGCCTGATGAAGACATCATCCATATCACCGATGATACGGTCACGTTCCGCTATAAAGAGAGCCAAACCAAAGCATGGCGAACGCGCACCTTGCCGACTCTCAAGTTCTTGCTGCTCATTTTGCAACACGTGCTCCCCAAAGGGTTACAACGAGTTCGAGACTACGGCTTTTTACGTGGTCAAGCACACGCCTTAAGAGCCCGTATTCAGCTGTTGCTGTTGAACTTACTCTATATGATGCCGCCACTCACCGCACCGATAAGGACCAAAGCGATACGAGTATGCCCTTGCTGTGAGCATGAGATGGCGTACGTTGGAGTGAGTCGACCCATCTAGCCGAAAGGCATTTGATAATAAGGAGAATGGCATCAACGAAAACAGAGGATACGTGACGACGAAAGAAAGAGAAAATAACTAACTGGTTGATAAGATTGCTATCGCAACCTTATCTTGACCTCGCTCGCCTTGAGAAAAGCCTCAAAGCGATGTGCCCTTCAAATACAATCGTACAATTTACTTAATAAAGTGGCTTCGGGCTTGTTCAACACTTGGGATTTAGTGTTGGCTGCGCAACACCTTAATCCTTATTTGTTAGGCTTTTACTTTCAACACGACCACAACACCAACAAAATGGTGTTTTGAATCGCTATCTACATAACACCCATCAACATCATCCATAACCCTTCCCTCAAGCTCTTTACTTAACGTAAATGTCTCAATTTCTATGGATAAATCAGACAAACCTCCAACCTCTGAGGTCCAGCCCTCGTATTTTTGCTTTAAACTTCTAAGGTTTGTTTCTACGGTTTGACTATCATTTGTTTTAGAAAAACTGTGTACTGATGAAAAAATACCAGCTTTCATTAAAGAGTTGCCTGTATCCCCTGTGATTCTCAAAAATTCCGCATTTCTCTTTAAATCTTTAATTACTAAATTACGTGTCGGATTAAAGCTCTTAAGCTCAATTACACAAAATGGTGATTTTCCAAATATATTATTAGGGTATTGTTCTTTATATACTGCAATATCTACCCTGCCCGTTCTTTGAATAAATGGAGTGCCTTTTCGAAATATAGTCGAATGTTTTTTTAATGGATGCCCCCATTTAACTGGGGTTAAGCAATCTTTCGCCAATTGCTTAACATTTTTCTCTATATATATTTCAAATGGATCAGCATAGTAACCATTTAAAGCGGCGATTTCTTTCGCCACATTAACGGTAAAGACATATTCAGCACCAAACTGACTTGCTGGTGAATCCGTAAAATACAAGGTATCAATGTAAGATTTTCTCATGCCTAATTTTACTTTATCAATAATATTATTGATGTCTTTCATTATTACATCCCGTTTAAAGAGTGAACTAAACATGGAGGAGACAGGAAGCCTAACGCCTGCATAACACGTTTGCTACGATACAGACATAGCTGAATTTTACTGCCTTAATCACTAAAACTAAAGGCAAACTGACAACGCCGAGTGTAGCAAATCGTGTTGATGCATTTGTTATGCCTGTGCATATTTATGTGAATACAAAACAACCAATTCATCTAATGCTTGTCTAGCTAAAGCAATATTTTCTCCCGTTCTTTCAAAGGCCTCACGATTGTGCGCAGCAGCTTGAGTACTAAAACCATATGAAACATCATTTCGATAACTTTTGATTAGGACTTCATAATGAGCAACGTAATAATTTTGAAAATCGGCACATGCATCTCGAAACTCAGGAAAATATATTAGCGATAATGAAAAAGCTTTTCTTGCCGGTATATTTACACCGTATTTTGTTATTTCATCCATACTTTTGCATTCACCAGCCTCAACACTCCAGACTAAGGATTCCTGAATACAATCCATCAATTGTTCATACTTTTCACGAAGTAGTACATTTTTAAGATGTTTTTTATTTAAGTGCTCCTTCAGTAAAACTGCAAATTGAGAAACTAGTACACCAGCAAGAGCTGAACTTGCCGAAACAACTGAAATTAATACTGTTTTATCCATTACATTATTCTCACCAGAAAAAGGCATAACAGTTCTTAGACAGAAAAATTCTGCATTTAAATATAGAATTTTTCTATCTAGTTTCTTATGCCATCAATTGTACTAAATTTAGTTCATCCATAACAGTGACTTATGATGTGCGCATTGAAATTCAACAGGCAAATATAGAAACTTTCTATCTAGTATTATTCATATTAAAATCATTGGGTTATGTGCATAGAAACAGTATCTAAACCATGTGAATCTGGCGTTCTTCCAGAGCAGATTAGCCCCTATAAATCCAAAGCTTGACCCTATACGGTAAGGTGTTTATATTGTCGCCCGCCCAACGGGGCACATCCTAAAATACACACCGGCCATCCTGCCATCATTCGTGTATTTATATTGGTGTTGTGAACTTCCATGCTAACGAAATTTCGTCCTTTTACTCGTGAATCGGGTGCGCTTATGCACCTTTCGGTTCCAATCATTTTGACTCAAATAGCGACCCAAGCGATGGGATTTGTCGATACGACAATGGCTGGCCAAGTGAGCCCTGCCGATCTCGCCGCTATTGCACTTGGTACCAGCCTTTGGATTCCGGTGTTGCTACTGTTACGTGGTGTGATTATGGCTTTAACGCCTGTTGTCGCTTACCATCGCGGGGCCCGTGACTTCCAAAGTATCTCTGTTGAATTCTTCCAGATGGTTTGGTTGGCATTAATAGCGAGTGTGCTACTTATCGCTTACTTAGTAAGTGCGAAACCGATCCTAGAATGGATTGGGGTTGCCGCTGAGATCATTCCAATTGGTAGCGACTATGCGTTTGCCCTAGCCTTCGGTGTGCCGGGTATTGCCCTATTTTACACCTTGAATGGCTTTTGTGAGGGTATGAACAACACCAAAGTGCCAATGATCATTTCTGTGGTTGGTTTGTTGGTGAATATTCCCGTTAACTACGTGCTTATCTACGGTAAGTTCGGCTTCCCTGAAATGGGCGCTGTAGGTTGTGGTTGGGCGACAAGTTTGGTGTATTGGCTAATGTCGGGAATGCTGTACTCCTACATTAAAGGTCATCACCACTACAAGACCATCATCAATTTTTCAGATGCGAAGCCAAAAGCAAAAGAGATGCTTCACCTTCTAAGGTTAGGTTTACCTATCGGGATGAACATCGCTGTGTGTGGCAGTATCTTTGCGGTAATCGCATTGATGATTGGCCGTATTGGTGCAGAGAATGTAGCAGCTGCGCAAATCGCTCTGAATATATCGAGCCTAACTTACGTGATTCCGATGAGTATCTCGTTTGGCATTACGATTCGTGTTGGTCACGCTTTGGGTGAGAAAGACGAACTAGGCGCTATTGAACGTAGTAAAGTTGGTATCTTGGTTGCTGCGTTAGTATCGTTGCTTTCAGTTGCGATGTTCCTGTTGTTCCCTGAGTGGATCATTAGGCTCTACACTACCGATCCTGCAATAAGCGCGACAGCAGCGGTATTGTTGACCTTTACTGCTATGTATCAATTCAGCGATGCGTTGCAAACCTCTGCTAATGGCGCATTACGTGGCTATAAAGACACTAAGATCCCGATGATGTTAGCCATCGCTTCATACTGGGGCTTGGCACTACCACTCGGCATGGTGCTCGGACTAACAGACCACATTGTTCCAGCAATGGGTGAAGAAGGATTTTGGATTGGTATTCTTACGGGCTTAAGTATCTCTGCTACGCTGATGTTAATTCGCTTGCGATACGTGATTAAGAAGCGCGATTTACTGCCTTCAATTAACGCAGCAATTCGCTAATACTGCTCTAGTAAGCGAATACCGCACCTGAAAGTAAATACAAAAAAGCGCGTTACTGCCACAAGGCAATAACGCGCTTTTTCTATTTAAATTGAACTGTGTTTATCTGTTTGTCTGTTTATCTGTTTATCTGTTTATCTGTTTATCGCCAAATATGATCCAGCCGCAATCATTATTCCACCAGCACTTTGATTTAGTCTTTTATGTGCGCGTGGCGTTTTAAGTAAACTTGCCATTCTGCCAGCCCCCATCGCAATCAGCATGACACCGGACATCAAAGCAACAAATGCTAAAACGGAAACCAAGACGATATCTTGTGAGCGTAAAACCGTCAGGTCAATGAAAGTCGGCAAGAACGAAATATAAAATAGAATCACTTTAGGGTTTGATGCTGAAATCAAAAAGCCTTGTGCGAAACTTGCGAGTTCTGATTTCTGACTTTGCTTCGCAGCGAGTTCCGCTGAGCCTTGCACTTCAGGTAGGCTTTTAAACATCTTGTACCCAAGATAAATTAAATACGCCGCACCAAGGTAACGAATCACCTCAAAAGCAAACGACCAATTCTCGGCAATGGTCGCTAGGCCGAAGCAGGCGAGCGTAAGATAAATAAGGTCACTGCAAATCATACCTAACGAAAGCGTGATGCACTTGCGCCATCCATGAACCATACCACGAGCTAAAATCGCAAATACGCCAGGTCCCGGAGTAATACCAAATATAAACATAGCAATAAAGAATGTAACTGCGCCTTCTAGTGACATCTGCCGTCCCTCAAATATCATTCAACATTATAAGTTTTGAACGTATCACGGAGCTCCGATTCGGGTAAAGAACGTTTTTGTCTAAGGGCATATTTGACTAACAGCGTTTTGACTAAAAACGATTCACACAACTCATGTTTTGAATAAGTGTCACACGTCATTTCCCCTGCTAAACTTTCGCCTAGTCCTCGTCCTAAGCCCAACGTCTTTTTCGTTAAGAAACCAAAAGGCGAACCACTTGGCTCGCCTTCATCATTTCATTTAATCATTTTTGATTACTGTGATTCTTTAACTGCTTAACCGTTACCCGTGGCAAATATTCCAAAGGTCAGAATATTCAATGTATCTGTCACACCTTCTAAAGACTTTATGACTTTCTTAGTCGGTTCGTTGTTAAGTAATAGGTAACTTCCAAGCCCTTTTTCATTGTCGGTCTCTACTTTATCTTCAGTCGCTTGTTTAGCGTTTACTTGAGAAGCATCAATTGACTCAGCTTCAGCCTTTGCATTTATATATGATAGATCAGCATTTTTTTCATCACTAGACTCAGCAATGACGTTTAGATTCGTATCTTCTTCGACAGTGTTCGACAAAGTGTTTTCATTGCTCAGTGTCTGCTCTTCGATTCGCGCTTTACTCGTTGTCGAGCAAGCCGTTAAGAAAAACAAGCTAACGATGAATGTGAGTGAGTTTCTCATCATAATGATAAAATACGAAATTAATAAAACATCGTTCGATTGTATTTTATTTGATTGACTACATCCAGTGATTAGCAGAGCAAACGTGAAAAGTGGTGTTTTGAAAGAGTAAAGAAAAGCGTACAGCTTTAGTGATTAAGCCGAACAACTAAAGACCTAAATCAGATTGCTATCAAGGTCTCGAATGTAACTAGTCTTCACGCCTATGTCGTTTGGAGGAAACAAGTGAGTCGGATACAAGTGAGTAGGAAACTAAACTATCATCCCCCACCTTAAACACCCACATATTCGCGCCTTCGATGAAGTGAAATTCATCGGCCGATTCTGTAGGCTTTAGCATCGCAATGAATTTCGATAGCGCTGGTTCATTGATGATGAAACTCCCTTCTGACGTATTACTATCAAGATCGTTGCTGACTTTAATATTCAAAGTGGATTCAGGCAGAATATCGGGTAACCAGCCTCTGTCGAACAAGCGCTCTTCTTTAGCTTTTTCATACGTCGAATATTCACTGCTTACCACATCTGAACAACCAGACAACAAGACCAAAGCTGGAAGTAGTAAAGGGAGTAGAACGTTAATTTTCATTCAATTACCATGACTTTAATATAGGTTTTGAGACCAAGCTTAACTACACAAATCCCAAAAATCATTCATAAAAATGATTTTATAAATCAATTGCAATTTCCATTCAAATCAATTGACTTTCTTTACATCCAAGCCAGTAATTAGTGGCTAAATTCCTTAGTATTGTAAACTTTTTATAATCAAGTAATTGCCCTTTCATATACTCGATGTTTGGCCTGTTGAAAGTATCGCTATCGGCCAAATAATACGGGGGACCTACACCCGGGAATAGAACTTAGGATTAACTCGTTATAGGCGCGTACACAGGCCGATGATTCGGTCACACATGGCTTGATTGACTGAAAAGTGCGTATTCAAAAACGCCAATTGAGCGAGCGCCGATTCAGCCGTTCTGTCATAGCCTTGTGTGAACGTTGGCAATAACTTAGCAAACTTAGGAAAGCGCGCTTCTAGCCTTCTATCTGACATAAACTCATCGACGAATTCTGGCTCAGACGTTTCAGTTTGATCGACAAGATCGATTAGACGATCAAGCGCGTAAGATTGAACAAAGCGAGAGCCAGAAAGCTTCTCACCGCGATTATATCGGCTCATGCCCACATAAAGATTGGTCAGTGCTTCACCGATGATCCATTCTTGAGAATTCGTTTCAGCGACACCTTTTACAGGTGGCACACAGCACTGAGTATCAAAGTCGGCTTCCTGCCAAACAATACGACCTTCAGCAAATGGAATATGCGCTAATTCGTGTGGTTCGAATACCGCAAACTCACAGAATATTCCATCGGCATAAAGTACTTTGTAGCCATCGATGGTGTTCCTTACGGCATAGTCGATTGGAAGAATGTCAGACAACCAATGCAAGCTGTCTAAGAAGTATTGCTTGTGCCCCGTTTGCACTATCGCGAAGAAATCAACGTCTGAATACTGATCCAATCGCTCCGTTTCAATGCCAACAGAACCTAGCCCTAATAAAGCATGCGCCTTACCAGAAGCTTTCAAAGATTCCCCAATCGCATCTAGACGCTGTAAGAGTTTTTTTGGTGTATTTGGCTGTTGTGCTTGCATCGCTCTATCCCTATCAAATTGAATGCCACTCAAGCTAACTGATAGTTAGAACACCTATGAAGCCTAATTTATAAAATATGTGCTTGATATAACGATCTGCGTAAGTTATTGCTTCGTTTAAACTCACCAATAATCCACAAGCGTCCGTCTTTCTATCCAATTTACACCGATGCCTTAGCTAAGTAAGCGGCCATTTCTGGTGGTGGCACCATGCCTCCGCCAGTCGCCCATACAAGGTGTGTTGCATTGGCTAGCACCGACTCATCAATATCTAGACGAGCAAGATATTCTCTATTCTGTTCAACATGAATCACACCCGGCATCCCCGCCAGTGCAGAAGGCTCCAATTGAATGCCTTCCGCTTTATTCAATTCACTGAGCAAGTGGTACATACGTTCGTCGGTTAACGTGTAATAGCCGTCTAGTAAACGTTCCATAGCTCGACCAACAAAACCAGAAGCACGACCAACGGCAAGCCCGTCTGCTGCGGTCAGGTTATCGATACCAAGATCTTGCACCGCGATTTCATCATGTAAGCCGGTATGGACACCTAACAACATACAAGGCGAATGAGTCGGCTCAGCAAAAATACAGTGCACATGGTCACCAAAAGCCATCTTTAGGCCAAATGCGACACCACCGGGGCCGCCACCGACTCCACATGGTAAGTAAACAAACAATGGGTGTTCTTTATCCACTGAAATATGTTGTTGTTCAAATTGCTGTTTGAGCCTTTGCCCTGCCACCGAGTAGCCAAGGAACAGAGTTTGAGAGTTTTCATCATCAATGAAGAAACAACTCGGATCTTGTTCCGCTTCTTTGCGACCTTGCTCTACTGCAACGCCATAATCTTGCTCGTACTCAACCACATTGACACCATGCTCACGCAGTTTGTTCTTCTTCCATTCTCTGGCGTCAGCAGACATGTGAACGGATACCGTAAAGCCTAACTTGGCACTCATGATGCCAATCGACATGCCTAAGTTACCCGTTGAACCTACGGCAATACTGTATTGTTGGAAGAAGTTACGAAATTCAGGTTCTAGCAACTTACTGTAGTCATCGCTCTCACACAGTAACCCAGCTTCAATGGCGAGCTTCTCGGCATGCGTTAGTACTTCATAGATACCGCCACGGGCTTTGATTGAACCTGAAATCGGCAAGTGACTGTCTTTTTTCATCATCAAGCGCCCTTTGATTGATGACTGATAATGATCCTCTAGTACTGATTTCATAGATGGTATATCAATAAGCTCAGATTCGATGATGCCATTGGTCACCTGTGTTTCAGGGAATGCCTTCGCAAGATAAGGAGCGAACCTTTGCAATCTCAGACTCGCACCATTAATGTCTTTCTCGCCTAACCCCACATAGGGTAAACCTTGCTCTAATGTCGTGATGTTCGGATTAAACCAATTCACCTCTTCTAGCGCTATAAGTTGCTTTAACAACGGAAAATCGCTGGTGAGCTTATCTATATTTAATTCACTTTTTGGGTTCAATTCAGTCATGGGTGAGCTTCTCCGGTATAGCACCATCATCTCTGGTACACAGCAATCTGCGCTCGTACAAACATTTAGTTTTGAGCCTATTAAAACGGTATTTGTTTAATCATTCAATCCTCTGTAGGCTAGCCTCTCTTCTCATAAGCACACAGTAGAACGATCTATGAGCGTCTCACTTCGTAACAGTATTTTCATCATGTTAGGAATTCTATTCCTTTCACTTAACCTTCGCGGGCCTTTTACAAGCTTGGCTCCGGTGCTTTCTCAGGTTATGGAAGGGCTCAATCTTAACTCTTCAGCGGCCGGATTTTTGACAGCTTTGCCACTGTTAACGTTCGCTTTGTTTTCGCCATTCGTCACCAAGATATCCCAACGAATTGGCCTTGAGCCTAGCCTGTTGTTAGCATTAGTGCTGATCACGACAGGCATAACACTGCGATCTTGGGGAGTTATTTCGACCTTATACATAGGTACTGTGATGATCGGCCTTGGTATCGCGATTGGTAACGTGTTGCTGCCGGTTGTGGTCAAAATCAGCTTCCCAACACGCATCGCTACTGTGACTTCTTTGTATATCTTTACGATGGGAGTTGGTTCGACGTTAGGCTCAAGTCTGATGGTTCCGTTTTCAGAGCTTACCTTGTTCACGTTTACTGGTTGGCAGCTAGCGCTGGTAATGAACCTCCTATTTCCAATATTAGCCTTGATGATCTGGTTACCAAAAATCAGAAAACGTTCTTCTTCTGCAACGAATAAGAAGCAAGACGACAAACCTCTTCCAATGAAAAAGATGATTAAGAGTGGCCTTGCGTGGCAAGTGACGTTGGCGCTGGGGCTTAACTCATTTACCTTCTACTCTTTTGCGGGCTGGTTACCACAAATCCTGAACGATCTTGGCTACAGCGAGATCGATGCAGGCTACATCTACGGGTTCCTACAGTTTTCAACCATGGTCCCGGGATTGCTGTTACTGCCGTTCTTAGGAAAAAGCGATAACCAACAATGGCTCATTACACTTTGTGCTTCGAGTGTATTTATTGGATTAATTGGCCTTCTGTATTTGCCTGAGTTTGCGATTTTCTGGGTAGGACTGTTTGGATTGGCTAACTGTTCGACCTTTATTATCGCGCTTTCTTTTGTTGGCTTACGTACATCGAATAGCAGCCAAGCCGCTTCGCTTTCGGGTATGGCTCAAGGGATCGGTTATGCCTTAGCAGCGACTGGTCCGACTCTGGTTGGTAAGCTTCATTCACAGACAGACTCTTGGAGTGTTCCTATTCTTCTGATTGCATCCGTTGCATTTGCTTGCACGATATTCGCGGCACTGGCAGCCAGAGACAAAAAGGTCAGCGTTTAAACGAGCACAGAACAGTGATTGTTTTTGCGTCTCTCTTGCTAGCGATTGTATTGATATATTCATTCGGCGATAAACCAAACGCATCTTTAAAAGCATGACCCACTCTACAATTTGTTGTTAAAGGAACACTTGTTGACATTCAGGTTACAAATCACGTCTAAAACTCTTTAGACTCGCCCCACGACTTTTAATGAGAATGATTGGATGCGCAGGTTTACCTTAGCCCTTTGCTTGACCTTTTGGCTCCCAACTCTTGCCAATGCACAAAGTTTGCAAGACAAATGGCAAACCCTGTATCAACTGAGCTGGCAATCGTCTCCTATCTTCGTTTCTCAGCAAGAGTTAACCCAGTACCCGAAAGCACTTCTTCAAGAAAGCAGCCGCTACCCGGACTTCAACAAATTCAGTTGGGGCGACATCGCAGAGTTGGCCTCGATACAAGATCACTGCCAAGCGATTGAAAGCACCAACCCTTCTTTAAGTGATGCCATCGAATTCGAACTGGCTTTATGTCGGGAACAAACTTTGGATTCAATTTGGTTTGCAGCACACTCCAAACGACACCCGGCTGGTGGGAGTTTTGCTGATCGCTATGTTGCTCGTTACCCAGAGAGCAGTGAACAAATTCGTCCATTTTTGAGTATCAGCAATCCTTTGCACCCGTTGTACAGCAGACTAGAAAGCTTAACGAACAACGGACAAGAAGCGCTGCTCAATGGATACCGCGCTTGGCAACAAGGTGATGTGCTTTGGTTAAGTGGCGAACAAGGTTGGAAAGCGATCCCATCGAAAGTTTGGGAACCTATCGCCGATCAACAACAAGTGACACTGTCCGGTGAAAACTGCTCTTTTCGTTACAGCAACCTATGCCTTAGTGAGTCGAACAACGACACTATTTTCATGAAAATCATGATCATCTCATTACTGGTTGTTTTACTTTCAATATTAGGACGATCTCTGTACCTCAAAACAAAGCAGCGAAAAGAGAGACAGTTTATCTTGCAGCTTCTCACTCATGAGCTTCGCACGCCAATCACCAGCCTTGGTCTAACCGTTGAAATGTTCAGGAATCGCTATGATGACTTTTCTGATGAAACTCAAAATGCGGTTTGGCGTTTAATATCCGACTATCAAAGGCTTTCTCAGCTCACAGAAAACAGCAAAGTGTACCTAAGTTCGGATCAGTCGGAGCCATTATTGAAGCAAAACGCATCCTTAGAAGAGTGGCTCGATCATGTATGTGAAAAGCACAATGTCGAGTATCAATGTGAATCAAGTGACGTTGAACTTAACCTGCCGTATTACTGGCTTACTATCTGTTTAGATAACTTAATCAAGAATGCCAGACAACATGGGCAAGGTAAGGTTTTGGTAAAGGTCGAACTCACAGACAAGTTGACTATTGAGGTGCAAGACGAGGGGCACTTCCCTTCACCGATACAACGGCTGATGTCCCGTATCACGCCAAGTGAAACGCACAGACAAGACAATATGGGCATTGGCCTAACGATTGTCGAACACTTGATAAAACAAGCGAATGGCCGCCTCATTATTCTTCGTAACCCAACCCGATGTATTTTGGAAATCGCTTATGAACACCCTACTGCTGATTGAAGACGACCAACTGCTTGGGCAAGGCCTCGTCAGCTTCTTTGAGTCCAATGGTTATCAATGCCTTTGGGTGCAAGATGCAAAGCACGCCAGTAAGCTATGGTTACGTGCCGACTTAGTAGTACTTGATCGACAACTCGAAGATGGCGACAGTTTACGACACTTGCCTAATTGGTTACTGCTCAAGGCGCTACCTGTGATCGTGTTGACGGCTAAAGTGGAAGTCCAGCAACGCGTTGAAGGACTAATGGCGGGCGCAAAAGACTACGTAACTAAGCCATTTTCGAACGATGAATTGCTTGCCAGAGTCATTACGCAGCTTCGCCCGTTAGGTGTTAGCCACTTGAATTACGCCAACATCCAAATCAACTTGTCGGAACGGATCGCTTACCTGGATGAAAGCCCTATAGCGCTCAAGCCTAAAGAATTTCAGGTATTGGTGTTGTTTGTTCAAAACCAAGGCCGTGTGTTTCATCGAGATGAGCTACTCAATAAAATCTGGGGGTATCAAGCCTTCCCAAGCACAAGAACCGTTGATAACCATATACTACGTTTACGCCAGAAACTGCCAACGCTAAATCTAGAGACGCATCGTGGAGTTGGTTATCGTTTGGCTGGGGAATCACAATGAAAATAAGCTATCTAACAGCACTGTTCTGTACATTGCCCTTTGCGTGTAATGCGGCTTGGTTTACAGACACGCCATTACAACACACCTATCAATCGCTGCTTGATGATCAACCGCAAGTTGCGTGGCAAGAGCTGCAAATCGCGCTTGATCAGGAGAAGCTAGATGGTCAGCTTTGGCTACCCGTTAAACAAGAAATTCTAAGCCGAACTCAATGTGGAACTCAGCTTGAACAAAGTGCTACGCCCAACAACCACATTCAAGTTAGCTTTATCTGGCGTCACGGTCTTTCATCACAAGGCTATCAAATCAAAGTGTCTGCGGAGCAAT
The DNA here is from genome assembly GCF_024347635.1 of Vibrio tasmaniensis. Lineage (NCBI taxonomy): Bacteria > Pseudomonadati > Pseudomonadota > Gammaproteobacteria > Vibrionales > Vibrionaceae > Vibrio > Vibrio tasmaniensis. The sequence goes on along the minus strand of NZ_AP025511.1, from coordinate 1,341,020 downwards.
TCAGCGAAAAGGTAGAAGCGCAAACACAACGTATTTCTCTCGTTTCACCTGATGGTAAAGTGGTTATCGACGGACAACTCAATTCTGATGTCGAATATCAAGAGATGGAAACCAGTGAGATGTTCATCAAACCGGAATCGGGTGTTTATCAGTTAACGATTGGGGCGAACAACTACCCTATTATTGCGGCTTTGGATGACAGCAAGCGATGGTTAACACTCGAAAGTAAACTCAACGACCCGCATATTGAGGTAACACCACCCGAGATCATCGACAACTGCCCAGACACCAGTGTCAGTTGGCAGTGGTTTGATGCAAACTACGATATGTTAGGTTTCAAGATACCAATCAAAACAACGCAAGCCTCCATTCCCTCAGAGAGCCCGTTGGGTGCCAATGCCAAACACTTGAGCGCATCGGTTGAAATGTTTGAATACCAAGGCACGATTGAAGTTCAATATGTACAACGTGTCGCGGTGCCTTTCTAAGTTAAGCTCGCATCTCACAGACATTCGTAACAAGGTGCAAAACCTGAGCTGAGCTGAGCAATGGAACTTCGAATAGAGACATATAGGTGACAAAGCACTAGCGCTACTTGGGTGTAATGACCGTACTTACTCTTACGGAATCTAGATATGCTCAATGTTCGTCATCAACTTACTTTTACGTCTTTTGCTATTGCGGCTCTATTCACGACTTGTGCTTTCTCGGCAAACGCACAAGATAATCAAGTCACTCTTATTAGCAATAGCCACGCTAGCAGCAATAGGCACTTTAGCAGCAGCAACGCCAGCAATACAGTGTCGATTTCAACGAAAACATTAGCGATAGATTGGAATGGCTTCAACGTTAATAGCGCAGCTCTGACCGTTGATCGTCAGCCTCAAAAGGTTACTCACCTAGTCACAGACTCAAAAACCAAAGCTTATTGGACACTCATGCCAAGCGGCATCCATGTTGAAGCTGAACTTAAGCAAAGTGATCTTCTTGTCCAATTTACTTTACCTTCAAACACACAGGTGAAACGAAATCACCCCATTGAACTCGTTTGGTTTGACCTAGCAGAACAACAAACTCAAACTCTATTTCTGCCCTTTAGCGAAGGAATGCGTGTTCCTACCAATAATAAGCAATGGGCAAACTATCTAGTCGACAACCATTCTGGAAGCAACACCACCCAAGACTTGAAAATGCCGTTTTGGACTGTACAACAGAATGATCAATTCATCAGTTACCAGATGATTAACCCAACCAACAACCAATTGCTTTTTTCTGATGCGTCATCGGATATGTCTTCTGATAAGAAGACCAAGATTGATATGCGCGCTTCACACCAATTTACAACGCTGAATCAATCACAGCCTTTTACGGTTCGTATAACAATTGGAGACTCTTGGTTAGACGGCGCCAAACAATACCGCGATTGGCGCATCGATCATGGTCTCTCTGAGTCACTAGTGGAAAAGCAAAAGCGTAACCCAGATGTGAATAAGCTAATCGGCGCAAGCCACGTCTACTTGTTTGGTAAAGACCCGTTAAGTATCCAAGATGTGAGCGACTGGTGGGGATTAAAAGCTTGGTACCTAGAAGACTCTAAACTAAACATTTCAAGTGAAGCGAAGCGAGAGTTATCAACTCTATCCAAGGGTAAAGATTGGTTTAGCCAATATCACAAACAGCTGTTGTTGGACTCTATCAGCCAGTCATTACGAGGCTTGTACCCTATTGCGACTCCAACACTTGCTGATAACACCATAAACGCTCAACACACCGCAGGTCAGAGCAAGAAAAGCTGGTTGATTAAACACGCCTCTTCTTATCTCAATGCACCTGATACTTGGGGGCAAGCCTTATCATCGGATATGGTCAACAATCTGAACAAAGCAGGATTAAATAAGCTTTGGTTAGGCTTCGATAACTGGATGCCTGCATTCTATCAACCGAATGCCGTCGAATTGGCTAAACAATCCGGTTATCTGGTCGGTACCTACGATTCCTACAACACAGCCATACCCGCCAAGTTAAACGACAACTGGCTAACCGCTCAATTGCCAGAGCCGATACGTAAAAGTTGTGCGATTGAACTAGCGGATGGCAGCTTCAAAAAAGGATTCCGAGGTAACGGTTATTATCTAAATCCGAATTGCCATTTGGATTATGTAAAACAGCGCGCCGTAGACATCATGCGTTTTGGTCACTTCAATAGCCTGTTCTTAGATGTAGATGCGACTGCGATGGCGCGCGAGGATTATCGAGACAATACCAGTGAGTCGCATATGCTTTCAGGCTTCAATAACCGCATGCAGTGGTTAAGCGAGCAACCAGACTTGGTGCTTGGTTCTGAAGATGGCAATAGTCTGACAACAAAAGGCATCGCCTTTGCACATGGCTTAGAAACGGTTGGCTTTGGTTGGACTGACAAAGACATGAAAGAAAATCGAAATTCGCCTTATTACTTGGGCCGTTGGTATCCTGATCATAAACCTGACTTCTTCTTTAAGTCAGCTAAGGTCAAAGAACCCTACAAGTCATTGCTGTTTTCACCTCAATACCGAATTCCGTTATACCAAGCTGTATTCCATGACGAAGTGATTAACACCCACCATTGGCATTCAGACAGTTTAAAATTCACCAATGTGAAAGCAAATCGTGATTTAACGGCCATGCTTTACAACACGCCAGCGATGGTTCACTTAACTAGAGATGAAGCATTGTCGAGCTCAAGCCCAAGGATTAAGGCATTGAAACACTATCAAGATGGATTTGAGCCTATACATGAGCAGTTATGGGATAAACAATTGATCGATTTTGCTTGGTTAAATAACAGTGGCAAGATTCAACAAACCGTGTTCGATGACGACAGTAAGATCATCGCAAATTTCTCTAACCAAGCATTTAACCAAAACGGTGTCGATGTTGAGGCAGCGTCTATCAAAGCCCTATTAAGCAACGGACAAGTCGTAAAGTGGAAACCAGAACTTAATTGATCGTCTCTTAGTTCTTCGTTAATTTTTTCAGTTCGTTAGTTTTTCAGTTATTTAGTGTTCTATTCCGACACTAAATAACTGAATACTTGTGTAGCCCTTTTGAGAGGTGAAAGCTGGCAGTTGAGAGTTAGTCGTTGATAGTTGATAGTTGATAGACAAAAGGCTACTTTTGTTTTTCACTTTGACAAGCCGTTAGCAGGTAATCAATAAATACCTTTTTGCGCTTCGGCATTAACTGCCGATCGGCATACACCAAGCTCACTGAAACTTGCGGCATCTCATATTCTGGCAATAGGCGAACTAACCTACCCGTCTTAAAGTGCTCTCGACAAATAAACTCTGGTAGCACGGCTAATCCAAGTCCATCTACACAGGCGGTAAGGCAGGATGTAATCGTATTTACCCTCAACTGGCAAGGTAGCTCAATTAATACCGATTCGCCCTCCTCCAACTGCAAATGCCATTTGGGTAGGCGTGCCGCTTTGTTCACCACCTCAATCATCCGAAATGGAGACTGTAAATCTGACGGTGATCTTATGTCTCCAAACTGTTCCAAATATTCTGGGCTCGCAACAAGCGCTCTTTTGGATGTCGTGAGATATCGAGAAACCAGACTCGAATCCACCAACTCACCAATTTGCGCGTAAAGATCAATCCCTTCCGCAATGATGTCGACTTCTCTATTGGTCAGTTCTAAATTCAATGTGACGTTTGGATGCTCTTTAAGGAAGTTGTGTATGTGTTTTGCTAGCACTTGGTGGCCTAGTTCTACTGGGAGTACCACGTTTAAAGGACCACGAATCAGGTCTTGGTTTGCTGAGACTTCTAATTCGGCTTGGCTCATGATCTCATGCATTTGAATACTCGACTGATAAAACCGTTCGCCCTCTGGGGTTAATACAAGACTTCTCGTCGACCGGGTGATTAGCCTCACACCTAGATGTTGTTCTAGCTCTGCCAATTTTCGACTTACGGTTGACTTGGTCATGTTGAGTGTTTCAGCAGCCTGCGTAAAACTCCCACAATCAACCACTTGTGTAAAAATAGTCACAGCATTTAAGTCCATCCGACCTCTCCAAACTCTTAATTAGTAAGATTTTTGCAACAGTGTTTCTCTTTTTTCCTATCTTATCAATCAATGAGATTCATTTACAATTCGTTACATCTAAATAAAATCAAAATGAGAAAAAGAAATGACAGATATCAATAACGCTTCGCAACCAGTAAGCACAAAAAAACGTAAAAAAGCACCGCTTATTGCTACTGCGATCATGCTGTCATTGGGCTTAGCTGGCGCTGGATATTGGTATGGCTATGGCCAGTACTTCGAATCGACCGATAACGCCTACCTACAAGGCGACATCACCAATATTAGTCCAAAAGTGTCTGGCTACATTGTTAAGTCTTACGTGAGTGATAACCAACCCGTTAAAGAAGGCGATTTATTGGTGCAAATCGATGATCGTGATTACCAATCCGCACTTGCACAAGCTCATGCCCATTTAACCGTAGTCGAATCAAGCGTACATAATCTTGTTGCTCAACAAACGTTACAACGTAGCCAAATCAACCAAGCCGAAAGCCGCGTCGATTCAGCACAAGCCGAATACGAGCGTGCTATTCAGCAAGTCGTTCGCTCTCGTAGCCTATTGAAACGTAACTATGCTTCGCAAGATGAAGTCGACAGCATGGTCGCACAACAAAAAGTCACCCAAGCAGAACTCGAAGAAGCGAAAGCAAACCTCGTCGCAAGTAACGATCAATTGATCGTAATTGCCAGCGAAATCGAACAAGCAAATGCCTCAGTAACCGAAGCTCAGGCGCAAGAACAACAGGCGCAACTTAATCTGGATTACACCAAAGTATACGCGCCAACAGACGGCGTGATTGGCAAGCGAAGTGTCCGTGAAGGTTTACTGATTCAAGCAGGCGCCCCACTAATGAGTTTGGTGCCAAACAACCAAGTGTGGATTGAAGCCAACTTCAAAGAGACACAACTCAGCGGCATTCACAAAGGTCAGACTGTTGAAGTGGAATTGGACGCTTTCCCAGGCCAACCACTTGAAGGCGTAGTCGACAGTTTCTCTCCTGCGACTGGAGCTAAGTTTGCACTCCTGCCACCAGAAAATGCGACAGGTAACTTCACCAAGATTGTTCAACGTGTACCGGTGAAAATTACCATTCCAGATCAGCAAGAGTTGAAAGGTCGACTGCTTCCTGGTTTGTCTGTGGTAGCGACCATCGATAAACGAGGCTAGACCATGAGTAACGCTGGTGTTGTCACCCACACTAATGATGATGGAGAAGTTTCAAGACGCCATTGGATCGCCCTATTCGGCGGCTTAATTGGCGCGTTTATGGCGATTTTGGACATTCAGATCACCAACTCGTCACTCAAAGACATTCAAGGTGCGCTGTCTGCCACCTTAGATGAAAGCTCGTGGATCTCTACGTCTTATCTAGTCGCAGAGATGATTGCTATCCCACTCAGTGGTTGGCTTTCTAAAGCGCTCGGAAAACGCCGTTATATCACGTGGACGACGGCCATTTTCACCATTTCATCTTTGCTGTGTTCGTTCTCTTGGAACATGACCTCGATGATCGTATTCCGCGCGATGCAGGGCTTTAGTGGTGGTGCTTTAATTCCGCTGGCTTTCTCGCTAGTGATTCAGCTTTTGCCGGTCAACAAGCGTGCCGTGGGTATGGCATTGTTCGGCGTAACGGCGACCTTTGCTCCATCGATCGGCCCAACATTTGGTGGCTGGCTGACGGAGAACTTCTCGTGGCACTATATTTTCTACATCAACATCCCACCAGCTTTGCTCGTGATCACCATGATCCGATATGGCTTGGATGATGAAAAGCTCGACCTTGGCACGCTGAAAAAAGCGGACTGGTTTGGTATCGCGACCATGGCGTTAGGGCTCGGTTGTTTGGAAGTTGTACTAGAAGAAGGTAACCGTGAAGAGTGGTTCAGTTCGAGCTTCATCATAGGCTTAAGTATTGTGTCGGCGGTCAGTTTGGTTTACTTCGTGATAAACGAACTCCAACACAAAAAGCCGCTCGTGAATTTGCGGCTATTGCGGGATGGGCAATTTGCTATGTCTTGTATCGCCTATTTGATTCTGGGGATGGCATTGCTCGGCTCTATCTATGTGCTGCCGATGTATCTCACTCAAATTCAGCAATATAACGCGATGGAAATTGGTGAAGTGCTAATGTGGATGGGTTTCCCACAGTTGTTGATATTCCCAATCGTTCCTAAGCTGACGCAAATCATTAAACCTAAGTACTTAGTGACCTTTGGTTTCGCGATGTTTGGCTTCAGTTGTTACGTGAATACACATATGACGATTGATTTTGGTGGCCAACAGTTGATTTTATCTATGGTTCTGCGTGCTATAGGTAGTCCGTTTATTATGGTTCCGCTGTCTTTGGTTGCGATGAAAAACATCAGCAAAATGGATACACCTGACGCATCTACTTTAACCAACGTAATGCGTAACTTAGGGGGTGCTTTCAGTATCGCGATTATTGCTACGCTACTCGACAACAAAACGCGTGAGCATTTGGCTCACATCAAGGAGTCATTACCTTCCGTGAGTCAACTGGGTTGGCAGACGCTTCAGCAACAACAAGCGTTTTTCATTCAGTCAGGAAGTGATGCCGCAACGGCGATGCAACAAGCTCAAGCAAGCTTACTAGGCACCATGCAACGTGACGCCGCCATTATGGCTTACAACGATGTGTTCTTAATGATGACGGCGTTCTTGGCTCTAGCTGCAGTATTGATTCTAAATATGCGTGATTAGCGCTAGAGTTTTGTTTAATAAAGCTTCAAGAAAAGAACAACATTTCGAATAAAAATCGAACAATTAAACTGAGAGGTAAGCTTATCGGCTTGCCTCTTTTTTATTTCTAAAACACGTATAACCCAACGAAAGTCAGGTAAAAGTAACCTGCGTTTGAAGTCTTTCATAAATGTTATCGAATACTCCTTAATTACCAATAGTTTATTGAGTGTTTGTCTGTGATATTGGCACCTTGACAATGTGCAACTTGACGCCTAAATTAAAAATAACATTTGGTATTGAGGAAAATGGATTTGACCTTACCACCAGACCTACGGGTTTTGATTGTCGACGACTCTAAAAGTGCAACGATACTGATCAAGCAACAATTGGCGAGCCTAGGCATTACACACGATTGCGTTTTCGTTGCAACCGATTATCGACAAGCCATTAAAGCGGTCGAGACGCATTCATTTCATGTACTCCTCATCGATTACCACTTAGAGCAATCCTTCACGGGCTTTGAGCTTTTGGGAATTCTGTATCGAAATCGCTTAATAGATCACACTGTGGCGACAATCTTACTCTCTGGAGATATGCGTCAGGAAACGGTTCTCACCGCCCTTTCAGGTGAAACACACCATTTCGTTTCTAAACCGATTCATACTCAGAGGTTAGGTAAAAAGATCCAAAGTGCCGTGTCCGTCTCGAAGAAACTGACACAACTGAACGATTTATATCCAATTGCCAGTCAGGAGAGATTAGCTCAGGCTTTGGCGATCTCTCCCAATGGCAGTAGCGTACAGTTCGAAGCGACATTGATTGAACATTTAATTGCGGGAAAGAAATGGCAGCTACTCTCTAGCGTCATTAACCATTCGAAAACAAACATGCACCCAACAAAATTGGTGGCCGAAGCTCTGATTCTCGACAGCTTAGGCAAGCCGAATCTAGCCATAGATAAGCTCCACAACTTTCTGATAGCGCAGCCACTCTCATTGAGCGTTATGGATTGTTTAAGCTGCATCTACGAAAAACATAAGATGTTGTTGCCTGCTCTTAAATTGGCGATTCGTGCATTTGAGATGACACCGAGTATCAGCCATCGTGCAATCAGGGCTATCGACTTAGCTGAGAACGCAGATAACACACGTATGATCATAAAGTTAGGTGAGATGTATGCGACTCACATTTCAGCAGCTGACATTGATGTCATACACTCCATTGGTGCGCACTTTAATTCGTTAAAAGCGGCTTACCAACGCGAGACACAACTAAAGTACAAACGTATTTTGCTTGAGCATGCCAACCAATTCACAGAGTCGGTAAACCTTAAACTGCCGGTAAAACAACAACAGCAAGTTCTGGCCAGCCTTGCCCTATTTCAAAGTAATATTTTGCTGATTGAGAACAGCCCTCAAGTCGCTCACAAAAAAGTGATTCGAGCCTCTACGTTATTAGCAAATAACTTTTACAGCCAACCCACTTACTTACTGGTTCAATTGTTACCTCTTCTGACTCACTTTGGCGAATACTCCCTGTACCACTTAGTTGCAGAGTGCTTAAAAACTCGTGGAGAGACAATAAACCATCAACTCAAATCTAAAGACGTAGACCCTTCTAGTTGTGTAAATATCGAAGATTCAGATTCAATCCAAGAACTAAAGGACTACATTGACAATTACCCGTATTCCATTGCGGCGAAACTTGACTATATATATGCAATCTATAACGCTGATATAGAAGAAAACCTTAGACACGAATACTTGAAGCAACTTGCACAATTGGAGCTTCCACCTAGATGGAGTCAATGGCTAAGTGATTCATTAAGATCAGGTTTTTCGAACAAACCGCCTAGCCCATTTTCAACATACAACCGACAGGAGTCTATATGCTAGATATTGATGCCTTAAATGCCTACTTAGATAATGACAGAGAAATAATCTTCGCTGTATTGTCTGTGTATCAAGAAGATCATGGCAATTCATTAGAAGAGATACAAGAACTAGTACAGCAACAAGATTGGGGCAAGCTTCATTTTGTCGTACATACATTAAAAGGCATATTAGCCAGCTTTGGTGAAGAAACAGCCACAGTGGCTTTAGAAAGAATCGAGCAAAACACATCCAATAAATTGGCGCCTCAAGCGGATGACCTTTCGGTTATCTACAGCGAAGTGAAAATCATCAATCAACAAATCGATGATGTGCTCAGCACTTACTAGTCGATAGAATTAAGACTGACGTGGTGAGACTAGGGTCAATGTTTCCAAATAGCCAAAGGAGCTAAGGCACTTGGAAACATTGAACCTCGACTCTTGTCATTGTGCTTATCATTTCTCCTCTCAATTATAGCTCCAACCCACACCTATAAATTCATGACATTTATCTAGATAAAGCAATGCATAACACATGCTTTATAAACTAACCATGTTGATGTTTTAAATGAAAAACCAACACACTTGATGAGATGCAAAATAGTTAAATATTTGTAGATTTTTTTGTGACTTAAACATACGAAATTGCATTTTATTTATTGGTAAAGAAGAAACTGTTATCTACACTCTAATTAAGCCAAGCATTAATCACTTGGTAGCATAATAATAAAATAAAAAAACAGAACGTTCAGTCGGCTAAAAAAGGACAAGGAAATGAACAATGACAGTTTTGCTGCGTTTCAGGGGATCACGGATGACACACCCATCAAAGAATCATTTTCTACCAGAGCAGAACCTTATGCTCACTATCTAAAGGATATTGTGGGGATTGATCTGCTTTCGCGTGAAGATGAGGTGTATTACGCAAAATTGAATCGCGCGGGTGATAAAAAAGCGCGTGATGTCATGATCGAATCAAACCTACGCCTTGTTGTGAAAATCGCAAAGAGTTACCTAAAACGTAAAGGCAATAATTTCACTCTGCTCGACCTGATCGAGGAAGGTAATATTGGCTTAATTAAGGCCATCGACAAATACGATCCCGAACCCGGTTATCGTTTTTCAACCTATGCTGTGTGGTGGATTCGTGAAAACATTGAAGCGGCATTAATGAACACGGGTCGTACCGTGCGATTACCGGCTCACGTCTGTAAAGAAATAAACAGCCTCGCCTCAAAAAAGCTCGATGTAAGCAAAAAAATGAGTAAAGAGGTTTCCATTTCTGAGTTATCAGACAGTTCTGGTGTTAAGGCCGAACGCGTTGATCAACTAGTGGCGTTAAGCGGATTTATTGACGTGACGACAACGGTTGGAACTAGCCATGCACCTATGGTGCTTGACCAATGCGAAAGTGAATATATCCCCGACCCTCAACAAGACTGTGAAGATCAATCCTTTACCCAAGCTCTAGAGCAAATCATCAATACACTTCCTCCAAAATTACAAAAGGTGCTCATCCACCGTTTTGGTTTCTTTGATAACAAGGTGAAAACCCTGTCTGAGGTAGGACAAATGTTGGATGTCAATGTGTCTAATGAGCGAGTTAGACAGATGCAGAAGGAAGCGGTTGAGAGAATTCAAAAACGACTCAAATTTGATGGTTGGGTATAAGCCATTAAGCAACCAAGCAACCAAGCAACCAAGCAACCAAGCAACCAAGCAACCAAGCAACCAAGCAAAAAGCTTAGCAGCCAGAACGCTAGTTAGCTAAATCAGACATTTAAAGAACAATCCCAGGGTGAGCCTCAAAAGCTTGCCCTTTTGTTTATCTGCTGTCTTGGCAAAACTCGAGCCATCAAAAGCTCTCAAAACAAGCCATCATGGCAAACAGGCCAAAGCCTTCGTTCACTCACCTTAACGAACCGGTTCGCTCACTACGTAGAATCAGGTAATTCACATAGGTAGTTTCAAGGCAGTCTTGTTCCCACACCGACAAGATTCGCCTCGCTGCGAAGTAATAATCTTTGTTCCGCAATAACATTCCAACCGTGCCGCTGAGTTTCTCAAATCGAACTTGATCGCTTACTGAAATATACTCATCTTCATTTTCAATAATCGGCGCTAAACCATCGGCAAACCAATTATTCAATATTTCTCGCATCTCTAATTCAGATTCAGGCACATCCACACTCGACAACTCACGATGTTGAGGCGGTGGCACAATGTACTTCGACGCTTGCGGTGAACTGACATATCGATACATGTCGTCCCTCCTTTTAATTAACTCTTCTAATAATTAAGGACATTTTTACTTGTTCTCAAATTTATTTAGCGAACAAACAATATTATTTAGAACAACAAACAATAAAAAAGCCATGCATCAATGACACTACATGGCTTTGATGAGGGCAGCTTTACACTGCCCTATCTTCTTGTTGGTTTAGACTAAATGTCGGTTCAGACTAAAACCAAGCCCTCTCGATTAAATCGAGCTTTGATCGAAGTCGTTGCCTTGATCAGTGCCAGTTTGAGAATCTGAATCGAAGCTTCCAGAGTCGTCCGTGAAGTCAACACCTTGATCTTGACCACCTGAACTTGTCCAGTCGCTGCCACCAGATTCCATACCCGCCATGTCCGGTTGCTGCTCTTGCGTAGAACCTTGCATGGTGTATTGATCATCGACCTCAACTTCAACAGAACCGCTCGCACCATCTATTGAACTACCCAAATCATCGTAACCTTGGAATTGAACCTCGCTAGTACCTTCGTACCCTTCTGGAAGTTCAACGGATACAGGCTGATCTAGGTTGCCACTGATTGTGAAGCTACCATCACCGTTATCCAGTGCGTTGCTCACAGTAGCGCCTTCAGGTAAGCCAGACATTTCCGCATAATCAACTGATTCGTTACCACTCACCTCATCTGGAATCGAGATAGAGATAGTATCGCCAGGTGCCGCAGTTACATCAGCAGCGCTGTCTTCCGTTTCAGCATCAGTATCTTGAGCTTGGTCATCAGCTTGTTGAGCCACTTCCACTGGCTGCTCTTCTGTTGCTTGAGCTGCTTGAACTTGTGGTTCATCACTTTGTACTGAATCATCGGCTACTTGGATGCTTAAACTGTGGCTTGATACTTCACCGCCGTCGTTGACTTCAACATTCATCGCTAAGTTGCCATCGAAGTCTTCGTTTGGCCAGTAGGTCCACTCACCTTCGCCAGATTCAGCAAAAAAGCCAGCATCGTTCGCGTCTGCAACATCTACAACTTGTGCAGAATCACTCACGCCTAACTCATCCACCAGCTGTGACTCGGTGATAGTTAGTGAACCATCATCAGCTAAGGCGTAACCTTCACTCGCCACTGCTTCATCACCACCTTGGATATCCACATTGAAGAAGCTTTCGATGCGATTTTCGCCATCGGTCGCGATAAACCCAACTTGAACATCGCCAGTGTAGTCTTCAGCAGGAGTGAATTGATAGTTACCTTGGTTATCGCTCTCAATTACGCCCTGACCTTCCATCAAGCTTACAGACTCAATACTTAAGCTATCGCCTTCTGCATCGCTCAGGTTCGATAACATGTCTTCATCAGTGAACGACAAGGTTGCATCCGCTGCGATTTCCGTCGTCGTGATGCTGTTAACTTCAGGTGCTGCATTCTCTTGCGAGTCGCCTTCTTTCACAACTACGCCAGTTTGCTCATCATGAAGTACGCCATCTTTGTCCACCACGTAAGCAATATCGGCTTCGCCAGTAAAGCCTGGTGCTGGTGTGAACGTCCAGGTGCCATCGCCATTATCGACAATCTCACCTTGGCTACGGTCGGCAAGATGAACCAGTTTCACTTCATCGTCGCTCTCAGCATCCACATTCTCAGCCAAACCGATTAGGTCGTCCGCCGTTAGGATGATGGCATCACCCGCTACGGTTTCGAAATCACCAGAATCGATGCCATCTTCAAACGCTTCCGGCTCATCTCCGTAATCAACCGTTGTTGCGCTTACGGTTACGAAGAACTCACCATGGAAGTCTTCAGGAGGCGTCATTTGAATATTAGAGATATCCCAGTCGAACAGGTCGATGTATTGACCCGGCTCGGTGATCATCACGGTATTCACGCCATCCGTTACCTCAAATCCAACAGGGAAACCTGTCATCACCAAGTTACTTAGCGTTTCTGAATCATCGACTAAGCCAACATTCAGCCCTAGGTGGCCAGTTTCATCTTCACCGAACACCAATGGACCGTCATGGTCAGTTGAAATAACCGCGCCATCAGCGACAGGACGTACGTATACAGGAACATCGAGAACCGTTTCAAACTCACCGTCACTCACGACAACTTGTAGGTCAGAAACTCCTGCAAAATCGCCTGTTGGTGTGAATGTCCAAGTACCATCACCGTTGTCCGTTACTTCCCCACCATCTTCACCGTCTGCGGTGATAATGCGAGAAACAACAAGGTCAGCGGTATCAATGTCACCGAACAAGTTCATCAAGTCGCCAGCATCGAAGGTGAACGCGCCATCTTCGTCTGTGGTCATCATTGCGTTACCGACGTTAAATGGTGCGTCGTTAACCGGAATGACATCCACATTCAGCGAGCCATCAACCACTTCTTCACCATCAGTTGCCTGATAACCTAGTTCTACCAAGCCATTGAAGTCTTGCGTAGTCACTAAGTGATACATGCCGTCTGGTTGCTGAGTTAAGGTCGCATTCGCTGGAGCACGAACCGTGATGCTTTCGATGCTGATCTCGTCGCCATCAAGGTCTGTGACTTGATCCGCGATGTAGGCTGGGTCAATCACCATGACCACATCTTCTTCACCTTGCATCTCAATCATTGGTGCTTCAGGTGCATCATTCACTGGCGTAACATCAATGTTACCGTCGACTGAAATTGTCTCTTGGCCATCGCTAACGTTAAATGTCATTGGCACATCGCCATTGAAATTTTCGTTTGGCGTAAATGACCAAGTACCATCTTCGTTGTCTAACAACTCACCCAAGCTAGGATCGATTTGTAGACCAGAAGCTGACAGCTCGTCTGCGGTGTTATCGATGTCGGTAGCTTGAGCTAACAACATATCTTGTGTGATAAGAATGGTGCTGTCTTCGGCTGTGGTTAGTTCCACTTCCTCAGATTCTGGCCCATCGTTCACAGCCAGAACTTCGATTCCTGCCGTTGTTGTTGCAGTTGCACCGTCATCATCGGTCACGACCACATCTAGGCTGATATCACCATTAAAGTTCTCGTTTGGCGTGAAGGTCACAGACCCATTATCGTTTTGAACCAAGGAGCCGTCAGAGCCTGAATAAGTCACGCTTTCAAGCGACACTTCACCGACCACATCGGAGCTATTAGCAATTAGCTGTTCAGGGCTGATTGTTATGGTGCCATCTTCGTTCATTTGGTAAGACGTTGCGCCTGCCACTGGAGCATCGTTAACGTCTGTTACCGTTACGTCGATGTTTGCATCAACCGTCTCAGTGCCATCAGACACTGTGAAGCCAAGATTTACATCGCCATTGAAGTTCTCGTTCGGAGCAAAGGTGTAAGTGCCATCGCCATTGTCGGTGAACACACCCTCTGCGCCAGTGTAAGACACATCCGCGATAGACAGGTCATCACCATCAATATCCGCAGCGCCTGCTAATAGGTCAGCGTCAGTGAAGATTAACGTACCATCTTCCTCAACGGTAAAGCTTTGGTCAGCAGCCGTTGGTAAGTCATTGACTGGGTTAACCGTTAGGTCAACGCCAGCTTGAACTGTTTCAAGGCCATCTGAGACATCGAAGCTTAGGTCAATGTCGCCATTGAAGTCCGGATCCGGTGTAATAGTAAATGAGCCATCATCGTTCGCCGTTACCGTCGCGTTATCACCTGCGGTTAGGTTCGCAGCGGTAAGGTCATCGCCGTCCACATCCGATGCTTGAGCAAGCAATTGTTCTTGGCTTAGCGTGATTGAACCATCTTCATCGACTGAGTAAGCCAAGTCACCTGATACTGGTGCGTCGTTGACTGCGATAACATCAATACCCGCGGTCGTTTGAGCAGTTGCACCGTCTTCATCTGCAACAGTTACATCTAGGCTAACATTGCCGTTGAAGTTTTCGTTTGGTGCGAAGCTGTAAGTGCCATCACCATTGTCAGTGAAGATACCGTCTGCGCCAGAGTAGGAAACGTCGCTAACAGATACATCACCTTCGATATCTGAGCTATTCGCAAGAAGCTGAGCATCAGAAATCGTGATAACGTTATCTTCATCAACGCTGTAGGCCGTTGAGCCTGCAACCGGTAGGTCATTAACGGCGATAACATCGATACCTGCGGTTGTTTCAGCTGTTGCGCCATCTTCATCCATCACAGAGACATCAAGACTGATATCACCGTTAAAGTTTTCGTTTGGAGCAAAGGTGTAAGTACCATCACCATTATCAGTGAACACACCATCGGTGCCGCTGTAGCTGACATCGCTGACAAACACTTCCCCTTCAACATCCGAGCTATTCGCCAGAAGTTGTGCATCACTTAGGGTAATGCTGCCGTCTTCTTCAACGCTGTAAGTTGTAGAACCTGCTACCGGTACGTCATTGATTGGAACCACTAGAACATCAATGTTCGCCGATACAACATCAGTGCCATCGCTGACATCGTAAGTTAGGTCGACGCTGCCATTGAAGTTCTCGTTTGGAGCGAAGGTGTATGTACCATCCCCGTTATCCGTGAACACACCGTCTGTGCCTTCGTAGTTAACAGATTCAACAGAAAGGTCATCACCGTCGATGTCTGTTGCACCAGCCAATAGTTGTTCATCGGTAAAGGTCAGCGAGCCATCTTCATTAATGGTGTAGTCGTGGTCGTAAATAACCGAAAGGTCGTTAACTGCTGTTACGGTCACGTCTAGTTCCGCTGGAGTAACCCCGCCGTTACCATCGTCCACGTTGTAGCTAATCGAGAATTCACCATTGAAGTTCTCTTCCGGTGTAATGGTGTAAGTACCATCACCATTGTCCGTGATAAGAGCGTTTTCAATTGAAACATCTCCAACACTTGGTTCGTTACCTCCCGTATCACCAGAATCATCACTTTCATCGCCGGTTAGCAATTCAGAGATATCAATGCCGTTTTCATTCGCGAGCGCTTCTTCTGCCGTTGGCAAGTCGAACGCATTTTGAGTGCCTACATCTTGGCTTGGAACAATAACGCCGTTCACGATATCGAATACATGCCAGTGGTCACCCGATGGGTTTTCAGATAAATCAGGGCTAAAGGTTTCAACCAATATATCGCCAACAAATACCTGAACTTGTACATCTTCAACACCATCTACATCCCAACTTCTGCTGGTGTAGTTGTGTACTGAATAGTGCATGTCCGCATCTTGGTAGTTTGGAATGGTGATGGTTTCAGGGCCGCCACCATTTGTGTCATCAACATCTTGTTGAACGACATTACCTTCACCGAGGTCGTGGCTCATATCGCGGTAGTAGATATGGTCTAGCTCATTGCCATTCTCTGTATCGTAGAGCCATAGGTGGTTGTCCATATCTCGTGGGCTTTCACCCCATGTGACCACGATACGCATATCTGTTTCTTCAAGCACTTCAGATATCGCGGTCACGCCACCATTGGTATCTTCACCTGCTGGTACAAGGAAACTGCTGGTAATAGAGCCTTCTTGTTCAATAGTTACGGTACCTTGGTCAACAACTGGACCACTCACAGAGTAGTGACCAGATTGGTCTGTCACAGTGGTGTATGAGTGACCGGCGTTATCGGTCATTGTGACGTCTGCACCAACGACTGGGCTACCCGTTTCAGCATCCAACACAGTACCAGTAACCGTCGTTTCATCGCCCTGCTCTCCGATAATTGCGGTCATGTCATCGTCTTCGATGTCAGTCGCGAATTGTAGGAGTTCTTCTTGAGTGATGGTGTACGAGCCGTCCTCTTCAATGGTTATTGCCACATCAGCAGAAACAATTGGCGCGTCGTTAACTGGGTCAACGGTCAAGCCTAAATTAGCAGCAATTGGTGTGTCGCCATCGCTGATGCTGTAGGCCACATCGATGTAGCCATTGAAATTTTCGCTTGGAGTGATTGAGAACGTACCGTCGCCATTGTCGACAATCGTTGCATCGTCACCCACTAAGGTTAAGTCGGAAGCGACAAGGTCATCGCCCTCAATATCAGCGGCATTCGCAAGTAGCTGCTCCTGCGTGATCGTGATGATGTTGTCTTCATCAACGTTCGCATAAACATCGTCGCTGGTTGGTAGGTCATTGATTGGGTTAACCGTTAGATCGGCGTTCGCCACAATCGATTCTGTACCATCAGAGATGTCAAAGCTTAGGTCGATATTACCGTTGAAGTCAGCATCTGGCGTTACAGTAAAGGTGCCATCGCCATTATCAACAACGGATGCATTATCGCCTGCGCTTAGGTTGCTTGCGGTCAGGTCATCGCCATCCACATCAGATGCTTGAGATAGCAACTGCTCTTGAGTCAGAGTAATAGAACCATCTTCATCAATGCTGTATGCCAAGTCACCCGATACTGGTGGATCGTTAATTGGAAGAACATCAATGCTTGCCGTCGTGGCCGTCGTTGCACCATCTTCATCAGTGACAACCACATCAAGGCTAACATCTCCGTCGAAGTTTGCGTTCGGCGCGAAGCTGAATGTGCCGTTACCGTTGTCAGTAAAGATACCGTCAGCGCCTGTGTAGTTAACGCTATCAATCGCCACTTCACCTTCGATATCAGAAGCGTTCGCCAACAGTTGATCTGAACTGATGGTGATAACTTCGTCTTCGTTGACTGAGTAACTGGTTGAACCCGCGATTGGTGGATCATTCACCTCAAGTACCGTTATTCCTGCGGTGGTAGCTTCAGTTGCACCGTCTTCATCGGTCACAACAACATCAAGGCTAACTTCGCCATTGAAGTTCTCGTTTGGAGAGAAGGTATAAGTGCCGTTACCGTTGTCTTCGAATACACCATCGCTACCGCTGTAAGCCACGCTATCAATCGCCACTTCACCTTCAATATCTGAAGAGTTGGCTAGTAGCTGTTCGTTACTGATCGTGATTGAGTTGTCTTCATGCACAGTGTAAGACGTGCTGCCCGCCACTGGTGGATCGTTCTCTGGCGTCACACTCACATCAATGTTGGCTTGAACCGTATCTGTGCCATCTGACACATCAAAACTGAAGTTCACATCACCATTGAAGTTTTCGTTTGGCGCAAAGCTATAGCTTCCGTCGCCATTGTCAGTAAGAACACCGTCGGCACCCGTGTATGTCACATCTTCTACCGCCAGGTCATCACCTTCAACATCCGTTGCACCGGTTAACAGGTCAGCGTCAGTAAAGTTAAGAACCCCATCTTCACCAATAGTGAATGCTTGGTCTTGTGGCTCTGGCGCGTCATTGACTGGTGTTACCGTCAAGTCTAGGCCAGCAGCGACCATCTCTTCCCCATCGGTGACATCGTAACTAAATTCGATATTACCGTTGAAGTTTTCACTCGGAGTAATGGTGAAGCTGCCATCGTCGTTCATTTCAACGGTCGCATTTTCGTCATTAGTGGTTAGGTTGATTGCTGATAGGTCATCACCATCAATGTCGACAGCGTGCTCTAGCAACTGCTCTTGAGTTAGCGTGATGCTGTTGTCTTCGGCCGTAACGGCACTGATATCACCATCAACTTCTGGCGCATCATTCGCTGGCGAGATATGAATCGTCACATCTTGCGTTGCCGTTGCGGTTGTTCCTGTATCAACATCCGTTGATGTCGCATTGACCGTTAGTACCACATCACCATTGAAATCACCTGAAGGGATAAACTCTAGCCCTGCAAGTTCTTCTGGCTGTAGAGACCACGTGCCATCGCCGTTGTCGGTACCTGCAGAAAGCGAACTTCCCTCTGGTACATCTTCAATCAAGATAGCGAGGTTTTCTGAGCCATCGGTATCGGTTAACGCCGCATCAATATCCAGTGGTACTGGCGTATCTTCGGTACCAATAATTTGGTAATCCGCATCCGACACTGTGATTTCAATGTTATCGATGCCAAACGACTCATCACTCACACCTTGGTTCAAGGTTGAACCGAAGCCTAACTCAAGTTGGCCATCTTCGACTGGTACCGTTAGGTTGATTTGGTGTGCTTGGTCGTTCCAACCACTGAAGCCTTCACCTTGCGACAGGCCGTGGACGACCTCACCCACTTCATTGCCAGCTGAGTCATACAGTGTTGTTGTGCCGTCTTGAGTCTGGAACGCTGAATTATCTAATGTAGTCAGCTCTTCACCGCCAACAAAGATTTGGAAGGACTCACCATCCCAAGAGTCGATTTCGTAGAAGCTGAACGAGATATTAACTTCGCTCACATCACTTGGAATATCGTAAGTTTTAATTACCGCTTCATCGCCGCCCGTGCCACCGATACGACCTAGCATGTCACCCGATTCGAAGCCTTGTGAGCTTTCTGTGCCCGTATTCCAACCATTCGAGCCGGACTCGAAGTTATCAGAAGCAATGACCAAGTCAGACGCAATCGACAGCTCTGGCATATCAGCCACAGATTGAACATCAATCGTCGCTTCTGCAGGTACCGTTGCCGTACCGTCATTCACATCGAACGTCACATTCACATTGCCATCGAAGTTTTCATTCGGTGCGAATGTGTAAGTACCGTCGCCGTTATCAACCAAAGTACCGCTATCTGAAGCAACATTTTCAACCGATAAGTTATCGCCATCAATGTCGCCCGCATTTTGCAGCAGTTGCTCTTCTGTGAAGGTAAAGCTGGTGTCTTCTTGAGTCACAAATTGTGGCTCACCGACTGTTGGCAAGTCATTAACTGGGTTAACCGTTAGGTCTGCCGTTGCTTGAATCGTCGCATCACCATCGGTAATGTCGAAGTTCAAATCAATGTCGCCATTGAAGTTCGCATCTGGCGTGATAGTGAAACTACCGTCATCGTTTGCAGTGACGCTCGCATCACCACCAACGGTTAGGTTAGCCGCTGTTAAGTCATCGCCATCAACATCGCTGGCTTGAGCAAGTAATTGCTCTTGGCTGATTGTGATTGAACCATCTTCATCAACGCTGTATGCCAAGTCACCCGATACCGGAGCATCGTTAACAGGCAGAACATCAATGCTTGCGCTGGTCGCTACAGTTGCGCCATCTTCATCAGTGACAACTACATCAAGGCTGACATCACCGTCGAAGTTAGCGTTTGGTGCGAAGCTGAATGTGCCATCGCCATTGTCGGTAAAGATACCATCTGAGCCGGTGTAGTTAACGCTATCAATCGCCACTTCACCTTCGATATCAGAAGCGTTCGCCAACAGTTGCTCTGAACTGATGGTGATAACTTCGTCTTCGTTGACTGAGTAACTGGTTGAACCCGCGATTGGTGGATCGTTAACCTCAAGAACCGTTATTCCGGCGGTGGTCGCTTCAGTTGCACCGTCTTCATCGGTCACAACAACATCTAGGCTAACTTCGCCATTGAAGTTCTCGTTTGGCGAGAAGGTATAAGTGCCGTTACCGTTGTCTTCAAATACACCATCGGCACCGCTGTAAGCCACGCTATCAATCGCCACTTCACCTTCAATATCTGAAGAGTTTGCTAACAGCTGCTCATTGCTGATGGTGATTGAGTTGTCTTCATGAACCGTGTAAGACGTGCTGCCTGCAACAGGTGGATCATTCTCTGGCGTTACGCTGACATCAATGTTGGCTTGAACCGTATCTGTGCCATCTGACACATCAAAACTGAAGTTCACATCACCATTGAAGTTTTCGTTTGGCGCAAAGCTGTAGCTTCCGTCACCATTATCAGTAAGAACACCGTCGGCACCTGTGTAAGTGACGCCTTCAACCGATAGGTCATCCCCATCAATGTCAGTCGCACCTGTCAGTAAGTCTTCATCAGTGAAGTTCAAGACGCCGTCTTCGCCAATACTGAACGTTTGATCTTGAGGTTGTGGAAGGTCATTAACTGGATTAACAGTTAGGTCAGCTGTCGCAACAAGCGTATCTGCACCGTCATTAATGTCGAACGTTAGGTCAATGTCACCATTGAAGTTCGCATCTGGCATAATGGTAAAGCTGCCGTCATCGTTTGCAGTGACAGTCGCATCTCCATCAACAATCAAGTTAGAAGCAGTAAGGTCGTCTCCTTCAACATCACTTGCTTGAGCCAGAAGCTGCTCTTGGCTGATGGTAATCGAACCATCTTCATCGACGCTGTACGCTAGGTCTCCGGATACTGGTACATCGTTGATTGGTAATACATCAACCGTAATAAAAGTATCAACTTGCGCACCGTCTTCATCTTGAATGGTCACATCCAGCTGTACTTGGCCGTTGAAGTTTTCATTCGGTGCGAAGCTACATGTGCCATCACCATTGATTGAGAAGATTCCGTCAGGGCCGTCGTAGTTGATCTCAACGAGTTGTACGTCACCTTCAATATCAGAGGCATTCAGCAGAACTTGAGACTCATTAAAGGTCAGTACCGAGTCTTCATCGATAGTGTATGACGTTGAGCCAGCAACTGGCGGATCGTTCACTTCTAGAACCGTAATGCCTGCACTAGTCGATACGGCTGCATCATCTTCATCCACAACAACCACATCGAGGCTAACTTCGCCATTGAAGTTCTCGTTTGGAGAGAAGGTGTATGTGCCGTTACCGTTGATTTCGAGAACACCGTCACTACCACTGTAGGTCACGCTATCAATCGCGACTTCCCCTTCAATATCTGAAGAGTTTGCTAACAGCTGCTCATTGCTGATCGTGATGGAGTTGTCTTCATGAACTGTGTAAGACGTGCTACCTGCCACTGGTGGATCGTTCTCTGGCGTTACGCTCACATCAATGTTGGCTTGAACCGTGTCCGTACCATCTGACACATCAAAACTGAAGTTCACGTCACCATTGAAGTTCTCGTTTGGCGCAAAGCTATATGTGCCATCGCCATTATCGGTTAGGACACCGTCGGCACCTGTGTAAGTAACGCCTTCGACGCTTAGGTCGTCCCCTTCAATGTCCGTAGCACCCGTTAATAGATCTTGGTCTGTGAAGGTTAATACACCATCTTCATTGACGGTGAACGCTTGGTCTTGTGCTTCTGGACCGTCATTCACTGGTGAAACGGTTAGCTCAAGGTTGGTAGAGACAACATCATCACCATCAGAAACATCAAACGTAAAGCTAACATCACCGTTGAAATCAGCATCTGGCGTTAATGTGTACGTACCATCACCGTTATCGGTAATCGTAACGCTCTCATCATCGGTTGCTAAATTCAGAGCGGTCAGCTGGTCGCCATCTAAATCGCGAGCATTAACTAACAAGTCTTCTTGCGTAATGGTGATCGAACCATCTTCTTCTACTGTTGCTGCAACAGGCTGTGCTTCAGGAGCATGCTCGACGTGTGCGCCTGTCGCGTTAATGTAGATGGTTTGAGAGACCGTTTCAGAATCATCATTCGATAGCTCTGTTGCGGTTGCGGTTACATGAACTTCAAGCTGCTCGTTGAAGTCTTCTGGTAACTGGATTTGTAGAGCATTTTCGATTGCGGTTGTTGGTAAGTTCACCGTACCATCAGGGCCAACCGTCACTTCACCGCTGTAGATTTGGCTGTTCACTTCACCCACATCGATTGTGAAGTTGAAGTCCGTGTAATCAGCGTCACCACCGCCATACAAATCTTCAAAGCCGTAAACCAGCTCGCCGTCTTCATTAACCGTCGTACGAGTGTGTTCGATACCATCTTGGTTTAGCTGAGAGCTTGAACCACCATGGAAGATCGCGTCACCATTCTGGCCTTGAATCACTGTTTCGGTGCCATCGGCAGCAACAAACACAAGTTGAGGATCAACCGTATCCATGCTTGCAGGCGAACCATCCTCAGCACGGAACTCATACTGACCGTCTTGCATTGTGTCAAAGTCGTTGTGCTGATGTCCGTTTGGAATCAAGAACAGGTTGAAGCTTTCACCTTCTGCAACTTGGAAGCTGAATTGATCTTGCCCAGGAACAAGGTCACCACCGCCATCAACTTGTGATGCGTTTTCATAAACGACTTCAACACCCGTGATGTTACCGTCTTCGTCAACTTTGTAGTAACCCGCGGTGTTTTGGTAACCTGCGGTTTCACCTTCAAACGTTACAGTGATTTCAGTATCGTTGTAACTGGTGATACCGTTATCTTGGTCATTCAGAACGCCTTCGTTATCGTATTGGATGACAGAACCTTCCGGCACACCATCAACCGTTACAGTCAGTGTTTCTGATAGATCTTGGTCGACAAGCGCCGCTGCAATGTTCAGTTCAACAATGCCGCCAGGCTCAACCAAAATAGCTTCATCATCAACGTTAACGCCGTCGCCATCGGTAATCACAAGATCTGGCGCATCCGCGACCGCTTCAATATGAACGTTAAGGTCTTTCTCTACCTCGTCAGTTCCGTCGGTAACCGTAAAACTGAACTGTAGGTCACCACTAAAGTGCTCTTCAGGAACGAAGCTGAACGTGCCATCGCCGTTATCGGTGACTGTGCCTTCATCGCCAGAATAATTGATACTGGTAACGCTTAAGTCATCACCATCAATATCAATCGCACCACTCAACAGATCTTCTTGAGTGAAGAGAATGCTGCCATCCTCTTCAATGTGATACATACCTGGAGCAACAATTGGAATGTCATTCACCGGATTAACGGTCAATGTCATGTCATTAGGTGTGCTTAGCTCTCCGTCACTTACCTCATAAGTAAATGCAATATCACCGTTGAAGTTTTCAGAAGGTGTTACTGTGTAAGTACCATCACCATTGTCTACAATGCTGGCATTTGGATCGTTGGTTTCGAGCGAAGTAGCAAACAACTCATCGCCATCTTGATCACTCGCGTTTTCTAATAGCATTTCTTGTGTAACGAGGATTGATCCATCTTCGTCGACATCCGCAACCATCGGAGTCGCTTCTGGTGCATCGTTGACGAACTCAACTTTTAGGTCGATGTTTGCAGCCACCACGTCGGTGCCGTCACTCACATCAAACGTTAAGTCTACATTGCCGAAGAAGCCCTGCTCTGGCGTTAATGTGTATGTTCCATCGCCATTGTCTGTTACTTCTACCGTGTCGCTTGCACTCGTCACATTCATAACTGACAGGTCATCGCCTTCAACGTCTGTCGCTTGTGCTAATAACTCAGCTTCGGTAATAGTGATCGCTTGACCATCTTCCGTAGTGAAAGACATGTCTGGAACGTCTGGCGCGTCATTGACTGGATTTACGGTTAGATTGAGGTCAGCTGCAACAGTTTCGATTGCGTCAGTGACATCGTAAGTAAATTCAATCTCACCAAAGAAATCTTCACTTGGTGTAATCGTGAAGCTACCGTCCGAGTTTTCTACGATAACCGCATTTGGATCGTTGGTTGCTAAGTTAACGGCTTCAAGGTTATCACCATCAACATCGGTTGCATTCGATAACAGATCCTCTTGAGTAATAGTGATTGAACCATCTTCATCAACAGCGGCTTCAATTGGGCCACTAACCTCTGGGCCTTCGTTGACGATCTCAACGTCGACTGTTGCAGTGCTTGGCGCGCTTGCTTGACCATCACTGATATCGAAAGTCAGATTCACTTCACCAGAGAAGTTCTCTGTAGGCTCGAAAGTGAACGTGTTATCGCCATTATCCGTTAATGTACCTTGCGTTGGGTCTGCAAGTAGTAGGTTTTCAACATGAAGAATGTCGCCATCAACATCGGTCGCACCAGACAATAGATCTTTTGCTTCGATGATTATGGAGCCGTTTTCAAGCATTTGAGTGTGTAGCGGCTCACCTGGAACAGGAATATCGTTGACTGGTATAACTGTTAGGTCTAGGTGTGTTGCTACTTCATCGGTGCCATCAAAGACTTTGTAATCGATATCGATTTCGCCATTGAAGTTTTCATTCGGCATGAAGGTAAATGTGCCATCGCCGTTATCGACCAAGTCACCGTTATCACCACCATAAGTGATGTCAGAAATAGACAGCGTATCGCCTTCCACATCAGTGGTGTTCGCTAACAAGTCATCCGCACTAAACGTGATACCTTCATCTTCATCTGTCAACAGAACAATCGGGCCAGAAACGATTGGTGCATCATTCACCGACTCGAAGTTAATATTGATGATGTTGCTGTCTGTCAGCTCCCCATCGGTAACTTGATAACCCAGTTCGATTTCACCGTGGAAGTTTTCATCCGGTGTTACCGTCCAAGTACCATCACCATTATCGGTGAGTGTTGCATGCTCTGAGTTTTCACCCACCAGCTCGAGATTTTGAATATCAAGATCGTCGCCATCAATATCAGAGGCTTGAGCCAATAATTGTTCTTCAGTAATCACAACAGAAGCAAACTGTGCTGAACCTTCTGTATCGATAGTGATATTAGGAAGATCAGCCGTTAGCTCAATTTCGTTGTCACCCGCATGGATATTCAGCTCTATCGTTTCAGTAATTTCAGAACCGTCTACACCAATCGATGTGAACACGGCTTCATCATGAGCAGTTTGAGAAACTGTCATATTTTGAACAACATAGGTTCCGTTACCTTGCACGGTACCAAGTTCAAAGTAAGACACAGGTTCAGAAACAGTAAGCGTGTAATCAGTCTCGTAACCACCACGATCTTCTTTGTGGTAAGTCATCGAGTCAATTAGGTCGCCATCCTCATTGAATGCTTTGATTTCTACTTCTGTAAAGTGACGTGACTCTTCCATGAACCAACCACCTAAACCATCTAGGTGGAAACTGATTTCATTGATGTCTTGGCCTTCAACTGAAACTGTCAGTTTCTCATCACCACTCAACCCTTGGCGGTCTGTATCACCAAGGCCATGACCAATGTGTGTATTGCCATTCCAAGCGCCAAGTGGATCATCGTTGCTTTGAACCGTTACCGTTAAGTCGCCATCCGAGAACTCACGAGTATAAGGGTCAACTTCTGTACCCCAGTCATCCACACTCGCGTTATCGTCAAACGTACCGATTTGTGTAGTGTGTGTGCCTTCAGCCAGAGCATCTTCACTTGGAACAAAGCGCACTTCTGTATCTGCAGGAACTTCTTGTCCTACTTCCAGTACCACCCATTCATCATTGACATTCGCTTCAATAATGCCGTTTTCTGGCGCTTGGTCTAAACGCAGTGCGGGCTCTTCACGAAGAGTCACACCAACTGTTTGGTCTTCTTGCGCTTGGATGAAGATTTCATCGCCCGCTTCCGGCGCATCGTTGACAGGGTTAACCGTCAAGTCGAGTGTTGTCAGAACTTCATTGTCACCATCACTGATACTGTATGTGAAGTCCAACTCACCATTGAAGTTTTCTGTGTGCGTAATGGTGAATGAACCGTCGTCATTCGCAACAATTGTCGCATCTGGATCGTTGGTTTGTAGGTTAGTTGCCGTTAACTCATCACCTTCAACATCGGTTGCGTTTGCAAGTAACTGCTCTTGAGTAATGGTAATTGAATTATCTTCGTCTACCTCAGCCTGAATGCCCGAAGTTTCAGGTCCATCATTCACAGCAATAACATCGATACCAGCGGTTGTTGTTGCGGTTGCACCGTCTTCATCAACGACAACTACGTCTAGTGAAATATCACCATCGAAGTTTTCATTTGGCGTGAAGGTGTAGGTGCCATTACCGTTATCAACGAACGAACCGTCGTCACCAGCGTAAGTAACGCTCGATAGAGCAACATCACCCTCTACATCTGAAGAGTTCGCTAATAACTGCTCATCACTGATGGTGATTTGGCCATCTTCTTGAACTGTGTAAGACGTTGAGCCCGCAACTGGTGGATCATTCTCAGGCGTTACACTGACATCAATAACAGCAGCCGTTGAGCCTGTGCCATCAGAAACATCGAATGAGAATTGAACATCGCCATTGAAGTTCTCGTTTGGTGCAAAGCTATATGTGCCGTCACCATTGTCACTCAGAACGCCGTCTGCACCTGTATAGAGCACGTTTTCAATCGACAGTTCATCACCATCAATATCCGACGCACCTGCAAGCAGATCAGCATCGGTGAAGAGTAACGTACCGTCTTCTTCAATCGTGAACTGTTGATCTTGCGCTTGTGGCAAGTCATTCAGTGGATTAACTGTGATATCTAGGCCAACTTGAACCTCACCACCATCGTTATCGATGATATCGAAGTTCAGGTCTAGGTCACCGTTGTAGTCTGCGTCTGGTGTAATGGTGTAGCTGCCATCGTCGTTTTGTTGGATGGTCGCGTTTTCGTCGTTCGACAGGTTAATAGCTTCTAGGTTTTCGCTATCAATATCTCCGGCACGTGCTAGCAATTGCTCTTGGCTTAGCGTGATGGAGCTGTCTTCATTGATGGTGTAAGCCAAATCGCCCGATACTGGCGCATCATTGATTGGCAATACATCAACGTTAATCTGTGTTTCAACGGTTGCGCCATCTTCATCTTGAATGGTCACACCCAGTTGAACCTGACCATTGAAGTTTTCATTGGGTGCAAAGCTGCATGTACCATCACCATTTACAGTGAAGATACCGTCTGAACCATCGTAGTTAATGCCGACTAACTCTACATCGCCTTCTACATCCGAAGCATTCACAAGAATCTGAGATTCGCTGAATGTCAGTACCGAATCTTCGTCAATGGTGTATGACGTTGGGCCCGCAACCGGTGGATCATTCACCTCTAGAACGGTAATGCCCGCAGTGGTTTCATCAATCGAACCGTCTTCATCGGCAACAATCAAATCAAGGCTGATATCGCCACTGAAGTTTTCATTAGGAAGGAAGGTGTAACTGCCGTCACCATTATCTTGGAACACACCATCGGTGCCACTGTAGGTCACGCTATCAACCGATACCGCACCTTCAACGTCAGAAGAGTTTGCTAACAATTGCTCATCAGAAATGGTGATGGCGTTGTCTTCGTTGACCATGTACGAGGTTGAACCCGCAACGGGTGGATCGTTCTCAGGCGTCACAGTCACATCAATGTTAGCGCTGACCGTTTCTGTACCATCAGACACATCGAAACTGAAGTTCACATCACCATTGAAGTTTTCATTTGGCGCAAAGGTATAAGTACCATCACCGTGATCGGTCAATACGCCATCGCCACCTGTATAGCTAATACCTTCAACGGTTAAGTCATCGCCATCAATATCGGTGGCACCAGTAAGTAGATCGGCATCTGTAAATTGCAGAGTGCCATCTTCTTCAATGCTGAATTGTTGATCTTGAGGAACTGGTAAGTCATTAACTGGATTAACTGTAAGATCGGCGGTTGCTTGAAGTGTGTCAGTACCATCAGTAATGTTGAATTGAATATCAATGTCGCCATTGAAGTTCGCTTCTGGAACTATGGTAAAGCTACCATCATCATTGGCGGTTACTGTTGCGTTGCCATCTACCGTTAAGTCGCTCGCGGTTAGGTCTTCGCCTTCAACATCGGACGCTTGCGATAACAGTTGCTCTTGGCTCAATGTAATTGAACCATCTTCGTTAACGTTGTAAGCCAAATCACCCGATACTGGCGCATCATTGATTGGCAATACGTCAACATTGATGACGGTTTCAACTTCTGCACCGTCTTCATCACGTACGGTCACATCAAGCTGAACTTGGCCATTAAAGTTCTCATTCGGAGCGAAGCTGCAAGTACCATCGCCATTTATCGAGAAGATACCGTCAGGGCCATCGTAGCTAATACTAACAAGCTCAACATCCCCTTCTACATCAGAGGCATTAAGCAATACTTGAGACTCATTAAAGGTCAGTACTGAGTCTTCATCAATGGTGTATGACGTTGGGCCTGCAACTGGCGGATCGTTCACTTCAAGAACATTGATGCCTGCAGTTGTCGCATCGGTTGCACCTTCTTCATCGGCAACCACTACATCTAGAGCGATTTCACCATTGAAGTTCTCGTTTGGTGAGAAGGTGTAAGTGCCATTACCGTTGATTTCAAGGACACCATCGCTACCCGAGTAAGTCACGCTGTCTATCGATACATCACCTTCGATGTCTGAAGATGTTGCCAATAGTTGTGCATCAGAAATGGTAATCGAATTGTCTTCATTCACCGTGTAAGACGTTGAACCCGCAACTGGCGGATCGTTCTCTGGAGTCACGCTAACATCAATGTTTGCAGATACGGTATCGGTACCATCAGACACATCGAAGCTAAAATTAACCTCACCATTAAAGTTTTCATTTGGCGCAAAGCTGTATGAGCCGTCACCATGGTCTGTTAGTACGCCATCAGTCCCTTCATAACTGATGCCTTCAACGGTTAAATCATCACCTTCAATATCGGTTGCGCCTGTAAGCAGGTCTGAATCGGTAAATTGTAGAGTTCCATCTTCTTCAACGCTGAACTGTTGATCTTGTGGAACTGGTAGGTCGTTTACTGGATTAACCGTAAGGTCTGCAGATGCTTGAACCGTATTGGTACCATCTGAGATATCAAAGCTGATATCGATATCGCCATTGAAGTTCTCATCTGGCGTGATAGTGAAACTGCCATCGTCGTTTTGAGTAACCGTTGCATCACCTCCAACCGTTAGGCTGCTTGCTGTTAGGTCATCGCCTTCCACGTCAGATGCTTGAGAAAGCAGTTGCTCTTGGCTTAGACGGATAGAGCCGTCTTCGTCGACTGAGTATGCTAAGTCGCCAGATACTGGTGCATCATCAACGGCTGTTACGCTTACGTCGATGTTTGCAGAGACCGTATCGGTACCATCAGATACATCAAAACCGAAGTTCACGTCGCCATTGAAGTTCTCGTTTGGCGCAAAGGTGTATGTGCCATTACCGTTGTCGGTAAGAATGCCGTCGCCACCATCGTAGGTCACACCTTCTACCGTTAAGTTGTCACCTTCAATATCGGTGGCGCCTGTTAATAGGTCTGCGTCAGTGAAGATAAGTGTGCCATCTTCTTCAACGCTGAATTGTTGATCTTGAGGCACTGGTAGGTCGTTAACTGGATTAACCGTAAGGTCTGCTGAAGCTTGAACTGTGTTGCTACCATCTGAGATATCGAAGCTGATATCGATGTCGCCATTGAAGTTCTCATCTGGCGTGATGGTAAAGCTGCCATCGTCGTTTTGAGTAACGGTTGCATCACCGCCGACCGTTAGGCTGCTGGCTGTAAGGTCATCGCCTTCTACATCAGATGCTTGAGAAAGCAGTTGCTCTTGGCTTAGACGAATCGAACCATCTTCATCGACTGAGTAAGCTAAATCGCCAGAAACTGGTGCATCATCAACCGCGGTTACGCTCACATCAATGTTCGCTGATACGGTATCCGTACCATCGGACACATCGAAACCGAAGTTTACATCGCCATTGAAGTTCTCGTTTGGCGCAAAGGTGTACGTGCCGTTACCGTTGTCGGTAAGAATGCCGTCGCCACCATCGTAAGTAACACCTTCAACAGTTAAGTTGTCGCCTTCAATGTCTGTAGCACCTGTTAACAGGTCTGCATCAGTGAAGATGAGTGTGCCGTCTTCTTCTATTTCAAACGTTTTATCTTCTGGTACAGGCGCGTCATTAATAGGACGAACCGTTAAATCAATTGCGCTGCTTACAGTTTCTTGGCCGTCGCTGATATCAAAAGTTAGATCAAGTTCGCCGTTAAAATCTGCAGAAGGAACAACCGTGAAAGTACCATCACCATTATCTTGAACCGTTGCATCTGCGCCAACTTGAACGTTAGAAGCAACCAGTTCATCGCCATCAACATCACTTGCGTATTCGAGTAATTGTTCTTGAGTGAATGTTATCGAGCCATCTTCATCCATGATGTATGCCAGATCTTGTTCTACTTCTGGCGCATCATTTTCACTTTCTACTTGGATTTTGAACGTTTCGCTTACTGTTTCAGAATCAAAGTCATCCTCTACTTCACTGATGGTCTCTTCATCTGAAGCTTGAACATCAACGGCAAATGTCTCTTCGACTGTCTGTGAATCGAGGTCATCACCGACTTGTTGCTCACCCGATTCAGAAGATGTAGAACTCGGCGCTGCTGAGGTACGTGCAGCTTGGCCTTGTTCTTCATTACCTTCAGCATCTGCTCCACCTGTCGCAGACTCTGCGTTATCGCCACCTACGGCTTGAGCGCCAGCACCGGCTCCGCCACCACTGCCAGCAGCATTCTCTGCGCCCGCTTCAGAGGCCGCACCACCGACTACATTAGATTGAGCTGCGTCTGAACCTCCATTGCTTTCTGGCGTCTCTTCTTGAACAGCCGCACTAGAAGCCGATGCTTCTTCCGCATTACCTGCACCACTTGGATTGTCTTCCAACGCTTGGTTTACTTCGTCTGCTGCATCCGTATTTTCAGCACCCGTCGCTACCGTCGACGCAATCGTGTTCTGTTGATTTTGTTGATTCTGCTGTTGGGAGGGCGTACCCGCGTCATTCGTATCCGTCTGTTCTACTGCGTCATTGAGATCTTCATTTTGGTTATTTTGGTTATTTTCGCCTGCCATTACAGCCTCCGTTGCTACTAGCTAACTGATCGTATTTAAATGCATTAAAGGACACCATTTTGGAAAACCAAGTTTTTATACAACTTTTTTCATATTTTTCTTTTTATTCATAAAGAATCAAAAAAAAGTTGAAAACTACCTTTAAAGATCCTTAGTTATTGTGATTAAAGCAATTAAGGCAGTGGGATGATGATAGACATAGCGAACTTGTTGCGTTCAATCGACAACAACCACAAAGGGCTGCAATTGCTTTTAGGCGACTTTTATAAGGATTTTTCGAACGCACCAATGAACATAGAGATGCTTCATAAAGGGAATCGTTTTGACGAACTCAACAGCTACTCTAAAAAACTAAAGACCATCTTGACGTTGTTATGTGACCAAGATCTGCCGCCAAAAATGGCCAAGTTAGAACATTTAAGCAGACACGAGTTCCCGGCTCCGGAAGAGCTTTTAGAAGATGTGAAAACTGAGCTACAAAACGTCAATAGACAAATTAATCACTTGCTGGATATTAAGGAAGTTGTAGATGACGAGTCATCGAGGTAGGTCATGAGCAATAACCAAATAGAGCATCACCTCAGAAAAGCGCTCGTTTCTAACAACGAGGCTTCCAAGGTCACAGCAGATGACACCATCGTGCTCGCAAGTGCGATGACCAGCGTTCACAAGACGTTGCTCATCATCTTCCTACTCGCTTTGGTGGCTATCGCTGTGGCGTCACAAGCGCGCATCGACATTGTTGTTTCTGTACGTGGTGAACTGCTATTGGAATCCGATGTCGAGAAAGTTCAGCACCTAGAAGGCGGTATTTTAGAAGAGCTGTTAGTTAGAAAAGGGGAAGTTGTTTATGAAGGTCAACCTATTGCGCGAATCCGCTCACTCGACCGTAACACCCAACTCGATACAGTGAACACTGAAATCATTCAGCTGGAACTCGATAAAATTCGTTATGAAAGCTTGCGTGACATGGTCGAACCAAACTTTGCTTCTTACATCGAAAAGTACCCAGAACAAGTTCAGGTCAACATGAATACGTGGCAGCAAGAGTTCTCGAAAAACCGCTCCAACGAAGAGCTGATCACTCACGATATTAAACACAAAAACTCTCTGATTGGATCAATGCTAAAGCGTCGTAAAAGCTCAGAGAACCAACTATCGCTCATTCGCAAACAACTCAACATCAAAAACACGCTTTATAAAGAAGAGATGGCGTCCTATGTCGACGTGTTAAATATGCAAGTACAAGAATCCAATATGGTTCGAGAGATTGAGAACCTTGATGAGTCGGTCATGAACGAACGCTTTCAACTCGACAAACTGGAAAAACAACACCGTGATTTGGTTGAGAACCGTAACTCTGAGTACCAAGCACAAATCATTCAGGCCAATAAAGACCTCAAACTAAAACGGATCTTACAACCTCAACATTCAGATAAGGTTGATCGCCTAATCGTCTACTCTCCGGTGGATGGTGTAGTCGACAAATTACACTTCAACTTCCGCTCTGCGGTAATACCTCCAGGAGAGAGCATCGCTGATATTGCACCAATCAATAACTCTCTACACGGTGAAGCCAAGATCCCACGTAAAGACATGGGCTTCGTTGAAATTGGTCAGGCGGTCAAAGTAAAAATGGACACCTATAACTTTGCAAAATATGGATTTGTTGAGGGAACCATCGCATCAATCAGCCGTTCATCATACGAAGAAGAGGACGCCGAATTCTATTTAGCAGAGATTGAAATTGACCGAAACTTTCTTGAACGAGGAGGCACTCAATACAAGTTATCACCGTATATGGAATTTACCGCCGATGTGAAAACAGGCTCGCGTCGTGTGATCGAATACGCAGCGAAGCCAGTGATGTCTGCCATCGAAGATGCATTCGATGAGAGGTAATCAATGAACGGAAAACCTTCTTACAACATTTCCGTACCTGCTCTGCGACTAAGCATATTGTTTAGCGTGGTTTTAGCTGCGCTCGCTTTCTATTTATACTTTTCTTGGTCGAAAGTAGATTCGGTTGCACAAGTGCAAAGCGCCCCTCTACTCATACAAGCCCAAAAGCTTAATCAGACCATAGAACAAGATATTCAAACTCTGCAGCAATGCTTAATTACCAACACTTGTGGTACTAACGAATTCAATCTCGCTAACTTGAAGCGTGAAATTGATGCATTTCGTTCTTTAGCCTCGTTGAACAAAACCGAATTCAGCCTAGTTGGAGCAACTGAATACACGCAACTGGAATTAGCGATTAATCGCTTCTCCGATAGCCCTAAAACACGTAACGACGTATTAGGCTTGTACCTTTCATTAACGAATAACTATCTGCAGATGGATGACAACTATCGCACCATGTTTAACAACCATGCGAACGATTTGATGTCTGAGAAAAACGAGTTCTTTATCTGGTTGTTTATGGTGGTCGTGATATTGGCTGTGATTACGATTTTATCCAACTCAGTTGCTATGTTGAAACTGAAAAAATCCAGCTCGAACGAACGTGAAATCGACTATGAATTCGATGCCCTGTATCAAGAGCTGAAACAGCTCGATTTGCAACGGCTTGAAGAGCTTCTTAATGAAGTGAGCATCAATCCGAAACAACGCCAGATCTACTCTCATCTCAAGCTTATCTTCAGTAAATTGGAAGACCAAAAGCGCAATAACGATCTCTACAAACAGCTGTATGCACTGATCGGCTATGAGATTCGCGGAATCACCAACACCATCAACGGCGGTGTCCAATATCTGGTTCAAGAAACCGATGAAAACGGCGTGTTGATGGCGAAGGATATTACCTCTGCATGTAGCACCTTATCTGAGCTAGCAGAAAACTATAATCGATTGATTTCACAGGGTACGGAAAGCAAGTCGAAAGAATTTTCACTGCTCAACGTATTATCTGAATTGATGATTCATATCAGCGCCAAAATTCAACGAAATGAAGGCGAACTAGACTGCTTTATCTCTGATAATTTGCCGAATCGTGTTGAGGGGCAGTCCACCAGCTTGTTCTGGATCTTGTTCCTGCAGCTTTCTAATGCCATCCAGCTTAAATCAAACAAGAAATTGTTCGTGACGATAGAGTCTGGCGCAGCTTCTGATATGGAAAATACCCGTGTCACCATCAACCTAAACTTCCTTTCAACGTTAGATGTCTCTGTAGCCAAGCTCAATAAGCTTCATTGGAGCACTCATAAACACCATACCGCAAACACCGACGACTTAGCGAAAAGCGTTTTAAAAGATTACGGGTATTACGAAAGTCATTGGTTCCAATCGGGTACACAGGAACGTTTTCAGATTGAGCTGGATCTCAAGGCTAAAAATTTCCACACAGAGAAAACTCGCTTCGACGGCAAGCGTTTACTACTTTGCGCCAATACTCAAGTTCGTATCGATGTCATGAAGAAAATGCTCAGCAACTTGGGGCTTGATATCACAGAAATTCGCACTGCCAATGAGTTATTTTCAGCGGCGAAAACCTTTGGTGAGTACGATGCGATTATGCTAACCGATACCTTTGAACCCAACAAACTGCCGTCACTGAGTAAAACGGTGAAATCTCAACTTAAGAATCATCCCAATACCAAGCTGTTGCTGTCAGTAACCAATACTCAGCATGCACAAGAATGTCATAGCTTCGTCGATAAGATCATCAACTCCCCTGCGATTCCTTATGAGTTTATTCCGAACTTGCTCACCATTATGGAAGCAGAAGCATCAGAAGAGCAGATGGAGAATAGCTCATTCCTTATCGTAGAGGATGACCGAGTTCAGCAGATCTTACTTAAACGAATTCTTACCAAACAAGAGTATGAGCCAGACACGGTTGGCGATGGCGCTGACGCAGTGGAGCACTTCATGAATAAACGTTCTGACATCATCTTCATGGACTGCATCATGCCAGGTATGGGCGGCATTGAGGCGACCAAACGCATTCGCCAGTTCGAACAAGAGAACGAGAAAAACCCTTGTACCATCATAGGGGCAACCGCATTGACCAGCAGTAACGAACACCAGGCTTGTATTGAAGCCGGAATGGATTACGTGATCAGCAAACCTTACAAAAGCGACCAAATCATCAAGGTGATCAACAAGTATGTGGCGGTACAGAAACTTAACTAGCAGCATTATGGCTGCGCTTGCATTCAGCACGATACCTTCAGCATCGGCGACGACCCTGCTTGAGGCGGTAGAGCTCGGCCTGAAAAACAGCCTATCCCTTCGCGCCAGTGATAAAGGTGTGGAAGAGAACGAATACAATATTGGGATCAGCCGATCTAAGTTTCTACCTTCGCTTAATGGCGCTGCCGATACCACATGGAACGAAAATGAAACCTTGCTATCAAGTGTGCCAGATGAAACTTCAAGCTATAACTCAAACAGCTACAGCCTTTCCCTTTCCCAGTCGATATTCAATCTTGGTGATATTTTCAAATATGGAACGGCAAAACTCGACTTCAATATTGAAGAGATTAAACACGAGAACAAAATCCAGAGCACCATCTCTGAAATCGGCTCTCAATACTTCGAGTATTTGAAAAACAACGCACAGATAAAAGCGACCAAGGTCGAGCTTAAATCGTCTGAAACCCGTGAACATCAAATGCGACGCAATGTAGAGTTAGGTAATACAGCCGCCAGTGAACTTTACGAAGTGATTGCTCAGAAAGAAGGCGTCTCGAACCGATTAAGAACCTTACAGAAAGATCGTCGAGTCATTCTCAACGGGCTATCGATTCAGATTCAATACCCTATCACTCCGTCGCAAGATATATACGAAAGCGTGCCATTAAAAGAGATTAACGAAAGCGAACAGCGCTCAATCATGGATCAAGCATTAAAGCTCAACAACGACTTGTTAGTGGCGAAGAAAAACGTCGAGAGAAGCCGGAGAAGCTTAAAAGAGAGCGGTACAAACTTCTTACCTACCGTGTCGCTTTCAGCCAGCTATCGTCACGATGACGCCAATAACTACGATAAAACCGACATCACAGCCACAGGAGAAAGCAACTCTACCAGTGTTGGATTGAATCTAGCCTTGCCTATCTTGTCTGGTGGTTCTGATTATTACGGATATCAAAAATCATCGACGGCAATTGAACGTACCGAACTGCTTTATCAAGACTCGCTTTACACCACACGCAACAGCGTAAACACCTCTGTGCTTAATATTAATGATTTCTCGCAGTCTATAAGCAGTTACGAAAACATCATTCGCGCCAACTACGCCTCTTACAAAGGTATTCAACGAGCTTACCAATTAGGCACACGTACCATCACCGATTTGCTGGCCGCTGAAAGTAAACTGTTCAGCGCCTTAAGAGACTACGAAAGCGCAAGATACGACTACATCATCGAGACCATCAAGCTTGAGCAAATTAAGGGCATACTCTCACTTCAATCAATAGAGAGCATCATGCAATTGATGAGTGATATCGAAGGGCGAAACAATCAAGAATTAGTGCCTAAACACCTTCTCTCAACTGAGTCGTTGAAAACAGGAGGTCGCAATGCAAACTGAGCAATTTTCTCAAAAGATCAATATGGCTGATAAGTGTTACCTCACTTTCTCAACGATAATATCGACCCTGTTTGGCTTGGTACTACCCTTCTCTATTCTGATTATTTTTGACCGAGTATTACCCAACCAAGCACAAGATACCTTGTTCTTATTGTTCGCGATTATCTTGATTTCTATCTTCCTCGACTACCACTTAAAAAGTCAGGAAGAGAAGATATCTTCCATCATCATGAGGCAATTTGAAACCAATCTAACCAACAAGGTATTCCAATCCATTTGTTTGGCGGAGATATCTAAATTCCGCCGTTTAGAGCCGGGCGAATACCTAGAGCGAATCTCAACTATCCCTGAACTTAAGACCTTCTTTGGTGGTGAATCGGTTAGAGCACTGATCAACCTTGCTGTTAGCGTGATTACCATCCTCATCATCGGCCTCATCAATATATGGGCTGGCGTTACACTTCTAATTGCCTCGGCCGTATTGGCGATTTTCGCGTGGAGCCTTTCCAAACAAAAAATTGGTAGCCTACAAAACAAGTCAGACATCGAAGGCTTAACCACCTCAAAGATCATTGAGATCATCTCTAGCCCACTGGATATCAAAGCGCGAAATATGGAATACCGCGTTGAAAGCCTGATGACACAAATGGTCGAGGAGCGCGAAGTTGAGAACATCAAATATGAGCAAATTGAATCGAATTTTGGCTTGATCTTGGCGCTCATCCAACAGCTATCTATTGCTTGTGTTGTTGTAGTATTAGCAACCGCCGTTATCAATATGGAATCGAGCCAAGGCATCATGGCCGCCATCATCATGCTCACCAACCGTTACTTTGCACCCTACCAACAGGTAATGCGCACCGCGAGCCGCTGGGAACTCAATAAGCTTCATATCCAACGTATCGCTGATCTCCTTGAATTGGCAGCCTCTGTTGAACACCAACATGAAACAACAGAAGTAGAACGTATTTCGGTTAAGTATTCTGAAAAGCAGCGTATCGAGTTCGAACTCGGCCAAGCCTATCTGCTGACAGGGAAAAGTGGTTCAGGTAAGACCCACCTTGCTAACTGTATTACGCGACAGAACAGTGATAGCAAACTCGATATCATGATTAACGACACGCCTTTAGATGACGTCAATTACAACGTTTGGCGTAACAGCGTGCTGATGGTTGATAAAACAAGCTCGTTCGTAGAAGGGACGATTATCGATAACCTCACCTGTTTCCGACCAAGCTTGAATAACACGGCGTTTGCACTGTGTGAAACGATGAACATCAAGGCGCAAATTGACGGGCTTCCTGCCGGTTTTTATACAGAACTCAAAGGGCACATGCGCAATCCATTCTCTCGCCAAGTTGGATACGCTCTGTTATTAGTCCGAGCCCTGCTCGCCAGTAAACGTGTATTGATATTTGATGACATCGATTGCGTGTTTGATGAGGAATTTTCACGAGTGGTACTTACCAGCACAGCTTACCGTGCCAATGACAAAATTCTAATCATCGCCAGCAATAAAATGGACAAACTTAACCACCGCCTCAAACGCGTAAAACTTACCGGAGGTGACCAATGAGTATCCTTGTAGACTTCAACAACGTCCCGCAGCGTGTCTTAGATTTTGAATCTAGCGGATACGACGAACGTTACAGTCAATCTCCTCTTATTCGTGGTTTAGCCTACACCCTGATAGCACTCGAATGGGAAGGCACTCCCGCAATACTCAGCGATGCTTTTATTCCAAAACCCAAAGACGGCGACAGCTTTACAGCAACCATCGAGCGCCTTGGGTATCGCTGTGATGTAACCAAGTTAAAGACACTCGAGAATATCGATAAGCACCCTCACCCATGCTTTATTGAAATAGAGAATCTAAGTGCGATTTTCTTAGGCACCAAAGATGGAAGGCTGCTGTTGTTTGATTACACAAACAACAACACCATTGAATACCCAATGTGTAAAAAGCCCTGTTTGCTGATTGCTATTAGTGAATATTCTCGTCTGTTCCGAGAACCACCACCGGAATCTCAAGACAGAAGCAATTGGATTAAATACGCTTTTTATCGTTACAACAATGAACTCAAAAGCCTGATTATCTTGAGCTTCGTCATCAGTATTCTAGGTGCGTTGCAGCCGTTCTTTATTATGAGCGTGTATAACTTCGCTCTTACTTCTAGCTCTCAAGCAACACTCTATTGGCTAACCTTATTTACTGTGATTGTTGGCTTCTCTGAGTATTTCTTTAAGAAGATGCGAGTCAACATCATTGCCACCTCCGGTAAAGATCTCGCGGTACACATATCCCAAGCCGTAATATCGAAGCTTCTTTGGCTGCCCTACGCGATGACATCAACCGCAGGGGTCTCGTCACAATTGGCTCGTTTGAAAGATATCGATACCTTCCGACGCTTAGTGACAGCAGAATCGACCCTCAGCTACTTTGATATGCCGTTTGTGATTGTGTTTATCATCGCGATAGCCCTGATGTCTGGCACAGCTGCTCTTGTGGTAATGGGCGGCTTAATATTGATGTTGGTGTTCTGTGTTTACTCACGCTACATCTACTCGCAAGCCACATCCAAAAGCTCACGCGCCAATGCGATGGTCTCGTACCAATGGAATGAAATCCTGCGTGGTATCAAGACCATTCAAGGCTTGCCTCTACTGCGTGTGGTTCAATCTCGCTTTAGTGCCTCACATATGCAAAGTACCAGCGATGCCGAGAATGTTGCCGTGACTAACAGTAAGATTCAGGCCGCTGGCGGAAGTTTGATACAGGTGATTGGTACTGCAAGTATTGTGACCGCTGTAATCGGTGTAATGGAAGGCACTTCTGATGCTGGTGCCATGCTCGCGACCGTTATTCTGGTTTGGAAAGCGCTAGGCCCAATTATGGGTATCTATAATTCAATTTCTAAGTTCCAGTCGATCAAAGCCTCGTCAGCCCAGATCAACAATCTGATGTCGATGAATGATGACAAATTAACGTTAGAGAAGAGCCCGCCTATTCGCCTATTCCAAGGCAGTATTGTAGGCAGTGGTGTAAGTCATCGTTACACAGGCGCAGCAACCGGCTTAACCAACTTAGGATTCAAGATCCCTCCAAGCGCAAAAGTCGTCATTTGTGGCCCAACTGGCTGCGGAAAAACCACCCTCATATCGATCATTGCTGGTTTAGAAGACCGCTATCAGGGCGCAGTGTCTGTCGATGGTTATAACATTAAGCAGTTCAACAGCTACCGCTATCGCACATCGATAAACTACATCCCTTTTAATTTGCACATTTTTGAAGGCTCACTAGAGACCAACTTCATCTTGCACAATGGCTTAATACCTACTGAGAAAATGCAAGAAATGGTGAGCTTTTTCGAGTTAGATGAATGGCTTCCGGAAGGATTAGCGACTCAATTAAGTGTCGATAAATGCAAAGGGCTTCCCAATGGCATTCAGCAAAAGCTGCGTTTAGCGCTTGGTTTAGGTAACTGTGAGCAATCTCTGATCATCATTGATGAACCGTTCAACGGAGCGGAAAATGAAAACTCGCAGTATTTTAACCGCTTGTTCAGCGATAAGTTACTGAATAAAACTGTCATCTTTTCAACCAATGATCCTGGTTTGATCGCCACTTCCAACATGAGCTTAGTTCTAGAACCTGACGGGAATCTTAAATATTTTGGCTTAACAGACAAATACTTAAATAGCTTAAGTTAAGCACGACGATGGCTACTCGCAAATTACTCGTTAGATAAATAGATGTAATTGACAAAACCATAAGTTAGGGAGATGATTCGACCCAATACTATAGGAAGGAAGCAAGGAAGAAAATGTACACATTCGTTGCAGACAAACTTGATGTCACTTACTTATCCCCCATTCCTGAAAACCATCAACTTCAGGGCTGTGACGTGCCTGAAGAAGAGATCGAACTCCGAGAGATCGTTGAAGTTTGGTATGAATGTGCCTTTCTTCCTGCTTTCAATCTTCAGAAAATCGAAATCGACAACAAAGCTGAACTAGCCGTCATACAAGCCCATGTTTTGAGCAACGATACAAATACGCTCGCTTTCCTACTCAAAAACAGAGTGTACCGCGCTGCACTGAACAGAATGCTCGGTGTTTGGGCGTTAGAACCCTCTGCAAAAACGGTGTTAGAGCAACTCCTATTTGAACTAAGTCTCGATAAAAATCGCCCTCATTAACTCGATTTTTAATATATTAATCAATAAGCATAAAAATCAAACCGACTGGCAAACGCTATAAATTGCTAGTGAGACAACATATTTCAAAATAAGCTCTGGAATCACAAGAACTTATACCCCTCCCACACTTCCATCAAATTTACAGTTTCAAAGTTTCAAAATCGCAATTTTTATTCTACTGTTTTTATATAAAAACAGTTGGATGGATCCTTATATGGCGATTACGGTCTGGAATAACCTTTCAGTCAAACATAAACTCTTTGGCTTAGTTCTACTTCCCATTTCTTTACTACTCTTCCTTGCTGGCAGGCAGGCGTATTTCTTAACCACTCAATTGACAGATTTCGAGAGAACCAGTCAGTTATCGGTGTATCTCGAAGATATTTCGGTGTTATATCGAAGCTCATTTGCCTCCAATCCAGAAGAGTTTACCCAACAAAGTAATCAAGTCAGCGCAGAATTGAAAACACTCTCCCCAAGTATTTTCCTAGGCGCTTCCAATAGCATTAATCAGCTGGTTTCTGACTTTAACGAAGCCACCCTCTCTACGATGGAAGCAACAGACAGCTACGACAAGTTGGATGCTCTTGAATGGCAAAGTGACTTGTTCAAACAGCTACTCCTAGAAATTGAAAAAGTCCCATTCGAAAACACCAAGCGCGAAATTCAACAACACCTTACCGCGTTACAACAGCTTGAATGGCTGATGTTCTGGTCGAACGAAGAGTTTAAACTGGGCACTTCACTTATCGAAATCTT
Organism: Vibrio tasmaniensis; assembly: GCF_024347635.1. Classification (NCBI taxonomy): domain Bacteria; kingdom Pseudomonadati; phylum Pseudomonadota; class Gammaproteobacteria; order Vibrionales; family Vibrionaceae; genus Vibrio; species Vibrio tasmaniensis. The sequence goes on along the minus strand of NZ_AP025511.1, from coordinate 1,299,299 downwards.
CCAAAATAGCCAAGAATACGACCCAGAACTTGCAGAGCAAATTGCAACCTTGAGTCAAAGACAGCAACTGTTTTTAGAACGCTTCGTTTCTTTGAATGCCAACGAACATCAAGTGTCTTTAATGGTCGAAGTATTTAGAAGTGATGTATTCGCACAAAGCCAAGAAATCAGAAGTGCCCTGCTCGACTTAACGGCTATCAGCCAGCTCACTCCACAAGAGATTTCAGTAGGGCTTGAAGCAATGAGCGCGAGACTTAACTTGCTGCAAAATCTTGGTGGTGTGATCAAACAAGAATTCCAACAAGAAGTTGGACAAGCCATTTCTGATGCTCAAATGCAACGAACGCTATTCATCTCCATCGTTGCCTTGCTTGCGACCATTGTGATGGGCTTAACCTTAAGCTTGGCGAGACAAGTCACTAACAACCTAAATTTAGTGTTGGATTTTTTGAAAAGCGAAAATGATGAAACTCGCCCTTCTTTAGATGAGTTAATTCAAGGTAAAGACGAACTCAGCCTATTTGCACAACAAGTTGAACGGTTGACCATCGAGAGAGAGCTCGCCAAAGAGAGACTAACGATAGCGAAAGAAGACGCAGAAAAAGCGAAAGACCATGCAATACAAGCGAGTAAGGCGAAAAGTAGCTTCTTGGCCAATATGTCTCATGAAATTCGGACTCCACTCAATGGTGTTATTGGTATTTCGGAGATTCTTGCCGATACTCCACTCACACCAACACAACGTGATTATGTAGATACAATCGAGACCTCATCCCAACTACTATTAAGTTTGATTAACGACATCTTAGACTTCTCTAAGATTGAATCTGGCATGTTATTGATAAGCCCACATTCAGCGTCTATTCGAGAATCCATTTACGATATCGCTTCGATTGTTGCGCCTAAAGCCAAAGAGCAGAAAATATCAGTCAACGTCGATATCAGCCCCGACACACCTGCACGTGTCATGATCGATGACCACCGATTAAGACAGATTTTGATGAACTTTATGTCGAACGCAGTGAAGTTCACAGCCGAAGGTGGTGTAACACTATCAATCAAGACACTCGAGCAGTCTAACGACAATGTCACCATTCGATTCGCAGTACGCGACACGGGTATTGGCATCGACAAACAACAACAGAAGCAGATATTCGAACCCTTTGCTCAAGAAGACGATTCAACGACACGCCAATTTGGCGGTACAGGCCTTGGTCTCGCCATCAGTACTCAGTTAGTTGAGCTGATGGGTGGTCAGATTCAACTCGACTCAGTCAAAGGCGAAGGTAGCTGTTTCTACTTCGATCTAGCATTACCCATTGATTTAATGTTGCCAAAACCAAGCACAGCAACCGCCGACATTTATGTTTTGGGTAACGCGAACATGCTCTCTAAACGAATAGAATGGGACCTTAACCTTTATGGTTTAAAAGTAACGCAGCTCACGAGTGATACCGCTGAGGTAACACAACGACTCACGACTCAAAAACACAATAGACCAATCACGGTCATCTTTGCTGAAGATGACGCATTCCTAGCCAGCCACTACACTAATGACCTAGATAAGCTCCACCAACACGGTATCACTATCTGTTTGATTCGCTCTTTCCTTAGCGAGCCTGCGGATATAGGTGATTGTGTCACGGCTCAAGTATCACAGCCCCTACTCGGCTTGCGCTTGATTAAAGCGGTTGAGCTCTGTGATACACGAAGCCTGGTTGAGCTTTCGGAGGCAAGTGAGCCCTCTCTAGAGATACAACACAAAGTCCTTATCGTCGAAGACAACAAAATCAACCAAAAAATTGCTGGGCTTCATGTCGGTAAAAGTGGTTTTGAATTCGAGTTTGCTAATAATGGTCAGGAAGCCGTGGATATGTTCACTGCAAATCCTCATTACGCAGTGATCTTGATGGACTGTATGATGCCAGTCATGGATGGTTTTGAAGCGACAAGTAATATTCGCCGCGTTGAAAAAGAGACCAATGCCAGTCGCCGTATTCCTATCATAGCCCTCACCGCTAGCGTGATTGATGACGATATACAGAAGTGTTTTGACGTTGGGATGGACGACTATGTACCCAAACCATTCAAATTCGAAATGCTAAAAGAAAAAGTACTCGCCGCCGTTGAAGCGATGCCACTTCCCACGACCTACAAAACTAAATCTGCGAAAAAAACTGCGACTGTAACGCCGATTATCAATGCCGCTGCGGCAAAGCGAACATTGCCAGAAGAAAAAGTACATAACACGGTTCCAAGTAAATCTGAAAGAATTTTGCTCGTCGAAGACAATCGAGTTAACCAAAAAGTCGCTTCTGTGATGTTAACAAAGGCAGGTTACTCATTTGAAATCGCAGACAACGGGCAAATCGCCGTCGATATGTACCAAAACGACAGTAGCTTCGACCTTATTCTCATGGATTGCATGATGCCTGTTATGGATGGCTTTACTGCGACCAAAGAGATCCGAGAGCATGAGAAAAACCTAGGCTTATGCAAAACTCCTATCATCGCGTTAACCGCCAGTGTTATTGATGATGATATTCAAAAGTGCTTCGATTCAGGCATGGATGGATACGTCGCAAAGCCAGTAAGGAAAGAAAAGCTATTCCATCAAATAGAAAGTGCGACTTGTTAGGAGAAACCCATGGATTGGATAAAAGCAATAAAAACGCTCCAGTGCAAAGCTGTGCTGACCGCGGCAATAGGGCTGTTAGCAAGTTTACTTCTTGTTAACCCTGCTCATGCCGCGGACGATTACGCCATATTCTCTTTAGATTCCGAATTTGAAGCGTTATCAATTAACAAAGCAAGAAAACTCTACAGAGGAAAAACCAAGCGTCTCAATGGCAAGCGTATAGAACTGTCTGATTGGCCTGAAAATAGCGTCGAGAGAGAGAGATTTTATCAACTTTTACTTGGAAAGAACGCCGCTCAAATGAATGCACACTGGGCTGGGCTGTCTTTCTCAGGAAAAGCTCGTTACCCGCGGGAGATCAAAACGGCCTCAACAGACAGTTTAGTCGACTGGTTAAACGACAAACCAAACCGTATTGGTTATTCCCCACTCTCTTCGGTTCCTGAAAACGCCAATGTTCTATACGTTATAAGTTCGGAGAAATAATATGAAAAGAATAATTACGTCAGTGCTATGTGCTTCAATTGCTTCTCCGGCTTTCGCTATTATTGAACTTACCGATAATTTTTCGTTAAGCGGATTCGGTTCGACTTCTTGGGCAACATCAGATAACGACAACCCTTTAATCATTAACCGTGGTTTTACCGATGAAAATTGTTATGACTGTGATACAACGTTTGGCGTTCAGTTAGATTACTTCTACAACTCATTTAAAGCTTCTGTGCAAGTTGTCAAACCGCCTCAAAATGATTGGAGTGACCCGCAACTAGAGTGGGCTTATCTTGGCTATGAGTTTAACAACTTCGATGTCAGTATCGGCCGTCTAAGGCTGCCCCTATTTCTGGCTTCTGAATACTACTTCGTTGGCCAAGCCTATATGACAGCAAGACCACCTATCGAGGTGTATAACAGCGTTCTGGGTATCACCGCTTTCAATGGGGTCAAAGTCAGCTGGGCTTATGACGTAAACGACGAAGCGACCTTATTACTATCTCCATTCTTCGGAATCAAAGATAAGAATGAAGTCGACTTCAATTCGACGACCGAATTGGAGTTTGAAACGAATCGAATGTTTGGTGGTAACCTACAATTAAGCGGTGACAATTATCGTTGGAACCTATCCTTCCTTGATTCAAATTTCGATCAAACGACAAAAATTAAAAACGTTGGCGCCCTTCCTACAGCAGAGAATCAACACATCCAACTTTGGTCGCTTGGCACTGAATATGAATTTGGCCAAGCCGTATTTTCGAGCGAAGGTCAAATCAGTGACGTTTCTTCATCAATGTACGCCAGCCTTGGTTACCACTTAGGATCATTCACACCTTACGTGGTTTACGGCGCACAATTTAACGCCAATGAACACTTAGAAGGAAATAGCTACTTAATTGGTGTCGATTACGATTTACTACCAAATGTATCTATCAATGGTGAAATGCAATTCTTCGAAACTCGCAGGTCAAACGGTGCCTTTATTGATGCACCTAAAACGGATAAAGATGCGTTGCTCTATACCATCATGTTGAGTTTCGTTTTCTAACTTAAATTCAAGTCAATGGTCATTTACGCCAATTAGAATACAAAAAAGCCCGATCATTTCTGATCGGGCTTTCTAAATGATGGAGGCGCCTCCCGGAGTCGAACCGAGGTCCACGGATTTGCAATCCGCTGCATAGCCACTCTGCCAAGGCGCCTTCAATAGTGTTTTAAGAGAACAACTCTTTTGAGTATTACCAAACAAGGTAACAATCAAATAGATGGTGCCCCGGGCCGGACTTGAACCGGCACAACGCGAACGTCGAGGGATTTTAAATCCCTTGTGTCTACCAATTCCACCACCAGGGCACGCAATTCTTTATTGCGATGCCAATTACTGAAAAGTAAAACACCATCTTAATGTCAAAATGAATCAACATTACAAAATTTGGAGCGATACATCGGGTTCGAACCGATGACCTCAACCTTGGCAAGGTTGCGCTCTACCAACTGAGCTAGTATCGCAATTTTCATTCTTCTAATTTCTTACCTTATCAAAACGTAAGAGAAAGAATGGAGGCGCCTCCCGGAGTCGAACCGAGGTCCACGGATTTGCAATCCGCTGCATAGCCACTCTGCCAAGGCGCCTTTATCAACATAAAAATATATTGAAGTGTTTAAAGAGAACCACTCTTTGTTCATCACTCTACTAAAAAGTAGAAACAAGATAGATGGTGCCCCGGGCCGGACTTGAACCGGCACAGCGCGAACGCCGAGGGATTTTAAATCCCTTGTGTCTACCAATTCCACCACCAGGGCAACGCAATCATGCGATGCTGATTACTGAAGAGTAAAACACCATCTCCCAGCGACCGAAGTCGTGAGAACGAGGTGTACTTTAACGGATGAAAAAAATTCGTCAACAATAAATTTTATCATTTAATTCAAGTGATTAATTATCGAACTCTACAGAATGAATTTAGTGCAGCTTGTACGGTTCTTATACGTAGATCTTGAGTTGTCGCGGGGATTAAAAGGCCGAATTACAATTTTAAGATTCACCAAGTGTTGTTAATTCAGTTGAATGTAAGAAACACTCCTTCGTTTTCATGTGCTTTTCACATTCAAAGGCTAGAGTTTTAAGTAACTTAAATTGCGAAATGAAAACGTGAAGTCACTAAAACGATACCAATATGAACGCTACGCGGTTCTTTGTAACCTCGCCTACCCGAGAGTTTTTAAACAGACTCGTTACGGTTTTGATCCTAATGGACAGCGCATCATAAAGAACCAGTTTGGCAAAACCATGATTCGAGTTTTATGGAGTAGTGACAAAGATGAAGTGGTTGTGGTTATCAAGGGATCGCACAGTATCTCAGATTGGTTGCTTACCTTTGCTCTATGGACAAGAAGCTGTAAAAGAGTTGGGCTCAACTACCGGGTACATGCGGGTTTCTATCATTTGATGTTTCAAGAAAGCCAACCAAGCCGCAATGAAGATAAGCTCGGGTTAAACGTTATCGAGCGCTTAGAAGCGACGCTCATACCTTTGTTAGAGCAAGGGAAAAGAATTTCTATAACCGGGCACTCTTCTGGTGGTGCAATTGGCTGCGTGTTTGCTGATTACCTCGATCAAAAGTATCCAGGCTGTGTTAAGCGAATAGTGACCTTTGGCCAACCTGCGATTGGTGATTGGAATTTTCGAAAGCACTATCGTTTGAGTAAGAAAACCTACCGTATCTGCTGTGACATCGATATCGTTACCTTCATGCCCCCCGTACCTTTATTGTATTGGCATGTAGGCAAAGTACTTTGGCTTTATAACGGACGAATCTACGAGAACACCCCAACCTTTATGCGTCTTGGCCGCTCTATCTTTAGCTGGTTGATAAGACCTTTCTCTTACCACTTAATGAGCAAATATATTCGCAATAAGGATTTCTTTGATAAGCATTGAAATGAATACGTAGGAAACTTATGGATCAGCCAGAAACGAAAAAACCAGCCACGAGGACTGGTTTTTCTAAATGATGGAGGCGCCTCCCGGAGTCGAACCGAGGTCCACGGATTTGCAATCCGCTGCATAGCCACTCTGCCAAGGCGCCTTCAAGTCGTGTTTTAAGAGAACGACTCTGTTGATTACTACCAAGCAAGGTAACAATCAAATAGATGGTGCCCCGGGCCGGACTTGAACCGGCACAGCGCGAACGCCGAGGGATTTTAAATCCCTTGTGTCTACCAATTCCACCACCAGGGCACGCAATTCTTTATTGCGATGCCGATTACTGAAAAGTAAAACACCATCTTAATGTCAAAATGAATCAACATTACAAAATTTGGAGCGATACATCGGGTTCGAACCGATGACCTCAACCTTGGCAAGGTTGCGCTCTACCAACTGAGCTAGTATCGCATTTTCATTCTTATTACCTCTTAATTTATCAAACTAAGAGAAAGAATGGAGGCGCCTCCCGGAGTCGAACCGAGGTCCACGGATTTGCAATCCGCTGCATAGCCACTCTGCCAAGGCGCCTTTTTAATTCAACACGTTAGGGACTAAAGCAAGCCACACCGCTGTGTTCGGGTGCCTACTTTACGGATCGAGGGGAGATAGTCAAACAAAAAAATGAATTTAAATTCCGTTTGCTGACATTTAAATCAAATTGCTGCATGTTCGATCTCTTCAATCGATAAACACGCAGCAATATAAATTAAGTTAAGGTATTCGGACGTTACCACTTCTTCATGAAACGACCGACTAGGCTCGGATGGTAAGCCCAACAATGATCGAACATCGTCATAAGTTGTGGGTTGCCATATTTCGAAAGACTAACCGCGTGAAAACGGTTTTTGTGCTCTTTCAATTTTTCGACTTGAGCAATCATTTCATCAGATTGCTTAGGAGCAATAAAGTCAGAGAGCACGATCAAATCTGCATTCTTGTATTTGTCACCCGTCATCAAATCAATCGACTTCATCAGAACCGGCTCTAAATCTGTACCACCATGGAACGAGTAGCTTAAAAAATCACTCGCTTCACGCAGGCCATCTTGCCTTGTTAACTCGTAAGTGATCTGCTCAGAAGAGAACAGAATCACGTAACAGTCTCTCTCTTCGGCTAGAGCTATCTGCATCAAGGCATAAGCCATTGCTTTAGCTGACTGCTCAGGGAAACCACTCATAGAACCAGAGGCGTCGACACAGACGATAAACGGGCCCTTTTCAATATCGATGTTCTTACTATCAGGCTTTTGCGCTTTCACTTTACGTAATGTTCGTGATTTACCTTGCGAGCGATAGCTCAATAAACGCTTATCAGCCAAGTGTTTGTAAAAGATAACCTCAAGCTCTGGGTACGCTAAGAACATGGTCTCGTTTGGCAACATCTTGTTGAGATCATCACTTTCGTGAATCCCAACAATATCATCGACCGCTTCATCGCTTTTCTCTTCAACCATCTGCAATTCTTCTACAGGGGCTTTGTGTAACGAAGGATCATCTTCCTCACCAGCCATACGGCCGAGTTTTTCTGCGATCTCTTGCAAGCCCTTGTGCTTATTCAAGAACTCAGCGTGGCGCTTCATGATGGTGAGGTCTGTTTTGCTTAACTTAGCTGATGCCATGTCCCATAAGCGCCCAACACTGCCTTCATCGCCCGACTCCGTCACTTTGTCCATGTTTTTCATGGTTTCCATGCGCTGATAAAGATCGGCTAAGACTTTTTCTTTGCTTGTTTCGAGTTCGATTACTTGAGCTTGCTTAATGGCATCTGACAGCGATTGGTACCATTGATCGCAAAAGTAGTGTGGAAACATCGCGTTATAAACGCCTTTATTGTTTTCCATCAAACGTCTTGCTTGTAGATAAAATGCTGAGTGCCATTCCAGCTTCTTGATAACGCTGTCGATCTCGTCAAAGAACTGAGATTCATCCCAGTGAATAACTTCTTGGTATAGCGCGATTTCCTCTTGGAATCGATCGGTTTCGCATACCTTGGTAACACGTTTTTTTACTTTGCCGCGCCATTTAACTAAATGGTTTTTGACTGATGTTTTCACACCTTTGTTCTCAGCAGCCATCATCACTTGAGATCGAGCGATGAGATCATTCATCGCGGTATCAATGATACCTGAATCAGCGACCATCAAAGCAAGGTTTAAGCCGTCTGCTCCTAACATATGCTCCCTCCCTTACTCAAAGTACTGACTCATGAACTTAATACGCTGTGCGATCTTGCTGCTTTTTGCTTTCGTCGTTTCAAGATCTTGTGTTACCGCTTGCAAGCTTGATTCCATCGCTTTCGGCAAATCAGGGTCGATATAGTTATGAGGTAATGCATCATGAAATTCAGTGCGAACTCTTTTTAGCTTGAACTCAGCTTCAGTTAACTGCTCTAGGGCTTTCTCTGCACCACTCAACCACTTGCTATACAGTTCTTGATCTAAGCCGTCTGTGGTAACCACACTCACCAATACAGAGCGATTAGCAATATCTTTAATCACTAATTGATTCGATGCATCCAAGTCGAGCTTTAAGCGACATAGATTTTTGTTTTCGTTTACGTAACCGTAAATGTCGCCATGACCTTCTTTAAGAACACGGTCAAAATCATCTTTGGCTACGTACACCCAACGACTATCGCCTTTCTCAGATTCAGACACCGACATATTGCTTTGCAGCATAACCAATTTAATAAGATTGTATGCGCTACCGACGCTGTACATTTTCGCGTTCTTGATATCATGTTGGTAAACGTCTTTACGTCGTAAGCCACTGGTTGACTCCACAGAGAGCGACACCGACAGAGTCGATTCAACATCATCTTGAATCTCTTCTAGCTCTTCACGAGACATTTCGATTTGAGATTTAGACTCTTGCTGATCAAACGCTCGGTTCAACGCAAAATCTTTTACAACGCTACGAACCACATCGCGAGATTCAGGGCTATGCCACAAACAATCTTGAAGAAGCATAATATCGAGCGGGTTAACGCTATCACGGCCACTGAAGAATGCGCTCGCTTTCAATAGTTTAACCGCTTTCTTCCAGCGTCTGTCTGATACATACAAGTCAGACTCTGATGATGTTCCCTGATTCTTAACGGTCTCTTCAAGCATGGTTTTCAATTCAAATAGCTTGTTAAACGAGTTATCCGTCAGCTCCAAATTATCGAGTTCTTTCTGCCATTGATGGTATTCAATGTCTGTAATCGCTAACCCTTTGGGGATTACGGCTTCCTGAGAAGTACCCGTTGTTAGCATCGATTTGAAGTTTTGTTTGTTTTGAATACGGTTGACGAACACACGAACCAACATTCGGTCATAAAGTGCTTCTAAGCCGCTGTCTTCATCCGGAAGTTCATTGGACGCTGAAACCAATAGACGCATCGGCACGCGCTCGATGTCTGCGCCATTTTTAAATGTCTTTTCGTTAACCACAGTCAGTAACGTATTTAGAATGGCTGGGCCTGCTTTCCAGATCTCATCAAGGAAAACAACTTGCGCTGTTGGTAGGTAGCCCTCGGTCAGCCTTACATAGCGACCGTTATCTTTTAATTCTTGAATACTTAGCGGACCAAACACTTCTTCTGGAGTAGAGAAGCGCGTCATCAAATATTCGAAATAGCTACTGTTGTCAAAAGCCTGTATGAGGCGTTTGGCGATAAGGCTTTTTGCAATCCCCGGAGGACCTAATAAGAACACACTTTCACCAGCAAGAGCCGCCAGCAGACAGAGCTTAATCGTGTCTTCTCTTTCATAAACGCCATCAGAGAGAGCATGCGCTAATTTATTGATTCTTTCAGAGAGTAGCGCCTTGTCAGCATGTGAGGAAATAGAGGGGGTCATGCGTTACTCCGAAAATCTATGAACAGTTGAGAGTGTAGATACGTTTTTATACATTTGTTAGCACTTTGTTACAAGTATCTTTTATTATTGAGTTGCCTTTATATCAGATGGTTACGCTGCAATTTTCGCGCAATCATAGATTCCAATTATGAGATTAACATCACGAACGGTGTGAAACTAAATCTATTACTACGCCTAATTTTTCTTTTATTTTCGACACCATAGACGTTATGGTGGTACACGTCTTCAGTAATACGAAATATTGGCAAGGAAAGTGGCCAGACTGCATGAGTAAAGTTATCCATCAATGGAAAAGTATTTCTCTCATCGAAGAGAACGTGACGCTCCCTACGAACGTTGTGGTAAAACATACAACAATAAACCACCCTGGCGCGGCTGTTATTCTTCCTATCACTTCGTCTGGAAAAATCATCCTCATTAACCAATTTCGCCCTTCTCTTAAAAAATGGCTTTTGGAACTCCCTGCTGGCACGATGGAAATTGATGAGACACCTCTTCAATGTGCACAACGCGAACTCGAAGAAGAAACGGGTTACAGTGCAACTGATTTCCAGAGCTTGGGACAAGTTACCCCTTTAGCTGGCTTCTGTGATGAGATTCAACACTTGTTCATCGCAAAAGACTTAAGCCTTACTACCCGCTTTGAATGTGATGAAGATGAAGTAATAGAGGTTATTGAACTTAGCTTGGAAGAACTGCAACGTAAAATTCGCAACGATCAAATTACCGATACCAAAACCATCGCTTGTTTAAGCAAAGCCCAACTATGTGGCCATCTATAGCCAATTATATGACTACCTAATAGTACTCTAGGAGATAAACATGGACTTTCGTTCTGACACCGTAACTAAACCTTCGCAAGCTATGCGTGATGTAATGGCAAATGCAGAAGTAGGCGATGATGTATATGGCGATGACCCAACCGTCAACGAACTGGAACAATGGGCTGCAAATGAAACCGGTTTTGAAGCGGCTATGTTCACTTCTTCCGGCACACAAGCCAACCTACTGGGTTTAATGGCGCACTGTGAGCGTGGTGACGAATACCTTTGTGGCCAACAGGCGCACAACTACAAATACGAAGCAGGCGGCGCTGCAGTATTAGGCTCGATTCAACCTCAACCCATCGAGAACAACCCTGACGGCACGTTAGATTTTAAAAAGCTTGCTGCTGCGATTAAGCCAGACGACAGCCACTTTGCTCGTACTAAGCTTCTTAGTTTAGAAAACACAATCAATGGTAAAGTGCTGCCAATCTCTTACCTAGCGGAAGCGCGTGAGTTCGTAAACCAACACGGCCTACAAATGCACTTAGATGGCGCGCGTGTCTATAATGCGGCAGCTGCACTAGATGTTCACATTAAAGAGATCGCTCAACACTTCGATTCGATGACAATTTGTTTATCAAAAGGTTTGGGTGCTCCGATTGGCTCTCTACTTCTTGGTAGCAAAGCGTACATAGCTAAAGCTCGTCGACTGCGTAAAATGGTCGGTGGTGGTATGCGTCAGGCTGGTATTCTTGCTGCAGCAGGTAAAATGGCGCTCACGGAGAACGTGGCTCAACTTAAAGTAGACCATGAAAACGCAAAAAACCTAGCTATTGGTTTAAGCAAGTTAGAAGGTTTCTCTGTTAACCCTGATTTCATTCAGACTAATATTGTGTTTGCGAAGTTAGATCAGTCGGTTGATATTAACCGTATCGCACGGGAGTTAGGAGAGGAAGGCATTATTATGTCACCAGGTAACCCTGTACGTTTTGTTACTCATAGAGATATCAGTTCAAAGGATATCGCGACTTTCCTAACTAAGTTGGAAAGTGCGCTTTAACGCTGAACAAGATTCCCATTAAAGCATTTAAGACTAGAGCTTCCCTTACGAAGCTTTAGTCTTTCAGAAAGACCGTTCATCTATTCCACCGAAAAATAACCATCTACATCCGCTAATTTTTCTAATAAACCCCAGTAGATTAAATGTAATAGTACGCAATCTCGTTTTGGCCTATCTCAATACCTTCCATCCATTGCCCCTACATTTTAGTACCCAATTATCGTTTAAGTTCGAGTTACATGAGTTAGGCGGAGCATACATGCCCACGAAAGATAAATAATTTAATAATTTAATAATTAGAGTTTCAGGTTTTTTATTTACCATGCGTGCGGTATTTTAAATATAGAATATATCAATTTTAAAAAAACCGTCGTAAGCGTTTAATTTCAATAAATAAATCCCACTCACTCTCGATAAACATTATCGAATGTGAAAAACCACAAATGCCACATTCAGCAAGTTAATAAAATTACTACGTTTATTTTTAGTAGAAAGCACTGTCAAATTAATGATGGCAGGCAGAATAATCCATAGATAAATTAAAATCACTCCCCGTAGACCATAGTTTTAATTTTATCAATTAAACAATTCTCAATCTCTAATTTGGCTATTGTTTAAAAATCACCTATCTAATTGAAAACAAAATTATTATCAAAAAAATCTCTCTTTATCTTATATATAAAACTCATACTAAAACTCATACTTCTAGAAAATAATAAACTTTTTTTACTACTTCACCATTTTTTAAAGCACTTATAGTTTTGAAAGTTAAGCAACAAGTTACATTCAATTAGTGAGAGGGGAAATGATGACTAGAGCATTCAGGATTCTTCATAATTTCATCATCTCAACGTTAATTTTTAGTTTGTCACTTTCATTCTATGCCAGTGCTAACACCTTAACGTTAGGAATTAACGGTCAGATCAAAGATCGATGCGAAATAAATTTCTTCTCTGGCAACATCATGAAGTTCACGGAAAACCGTGATGTGCAATTGTTGCCTTTTAATATGTATTGTAACCGTCCGTTGGGTATAACGATCAATTCAAAATATGGAGGCTTAAAATATCAGCACCAAGGTGTTGATATTATTGAAAGTTATAATCTGTCATTACAAATAGACGAGCTTCGTCTTTATGAAAACAGGCACAGCAGCCAACTTATTTCACCAGTAATGATAAACAGTTCTGGTGTTATTCCTTTCTCTCAACAAGGGAGCCTTAGGGTAGCACTCGAAAATAGCTTGCGTTACGCAGGTTATTATCAAGACGTTATTGAGATCGAAGTTTACCCTTCGATTCATAGCGTGACAAAGTAAAAACTCTGCAATGTATCTGCAGATACAAAATACGCTCAGCAGTATTCGAGCCAATCATTTAAGATAAAGGAATTTCTAATGAAAAAGCTAACACTCTACGCAGCAACAGTCACTGCTATTTTTGGTGCTCAAGTTCAAGCCGCTCCTGGTGATGTCCAGTTAGTTGGTTTTGTTTCACCTGTATGTGAAGTTACTGGTCTTTCAACACAATTGATGGACTTCGGTAACGTATCTCAAATTCAAAACCTTTCTGTTAGTGGTCTTAACATGAAGTGTAATGACGTCGATGGTGCAACGGTGACACTAACGAGTGCAGAAGGTGGTTTAGAGTCAGACGATAGCGAAGACTACGCTCTTACCTACGATGCAACATTTAACCCTGCGGGCGGCCTAGCTCCTTTCACACTTAATGCTCCCGGTGGACCTGGTCAAAACGATGTTTCAGTCAGTAACTCTTATGGTGGTTCTGGAACATTGGCGACAGGTGTTGCCGCGTCCATTGATATTGTGACAACAGAAACCTCCCCTTGGGCAGGTGGCTACTCAGATACATTAACCGTCAATATCACCTCAAATTAGAGGTTAAATAAGTCGGGGGCTATTTTTTGGCCTCCGACTTCATCCAAGCCTTAGTTGTATTAAAACTTAACCTCAGTTGTATTACCGCCTCTAGTTTAATTTGGAGCTCATCGCGATGTATAAATGGATCATGCATAAATGGACTGTTCTCTTATTATTGTCACTCACTTGTTTGTCAGCTCATGCGTTCAAAGTAGAGCCTATGTCTATGGAGATGACGCCACTTGGTAAAAGAGCTCAAATGACGATGAGGGTTGAAAATTCGTCTCAAGAACCACTCACGGTTGAGTTGTCTCCGGTATACATGACAATGGACAAATATGGAAAAGAGACCACGACGCCTGCAGATGACGAACTATTAGTGATTCCGGTAACCGCGATCATAGAGCCTGGACGTTCACAATCCATTATGGTGCGATATTTAGGTGACCCTTCCATCACAGAGTCAAAAGCTTTTCGTATTGCTGTTAAGCAAGTGAAAGTTCAAAGAGCAAGCAGCAACCAAGGACAAGTGAGTTTGTTACTTCAGTTTAATACGCTGATCAACGTGCGACCCCAGAACACAGCCTCTCAATTAGAAATTAAAAGTATCGAAGCAAATGACAAAAATAACAAATGGGTCCTTGAAGTACTGAATAGTGGTAATAGTTATGGTCGGTTAACCAATACGACATGGAAAATTTCTGACGGTACAAATTCAACATATTTGAAAGGCGTAGAAATCGCCAAACGTATTCCAGGAACTTTGGTTCTTCCCTATTCCACTCGTTTTTTCGAAATGCAGCCACTTGAAGATTACAATGTAGACACGCTATCGATTGAAATCGAGCAGGATCAGTAGCAATGAGACGTTATATCTTGGGTGGGTTCATTTACTGCGTTCTGTGTGCACAAACGTTTGGCATAACACTGTTTCCAACCGTCATTGAGCTCAACACCGATCACAGGGCAACATCGCAACTGGTTGTAACTAACAACTCAACGCGGGATCTCCCACTTGAAGCTAACGTTCGTCGTTTGAAGTTCTTACCTGATGGCTCGTTCCAAACATCAGATCTATCAAGTGAGGTAATGTTTGTATTTCCACCAGCCGCAATGTTGGCACCCGGTGAACGTCAAGTATTCCGTATCCAATGGCTGGGAAAACGCTCACTCGAAACTTCCCAAAGTTACTTTATTCGCTTCAGTACCGTAAACATTGGTCAAAACAACGCAAGAATAGATAAGCCCACAAGTTTAACAACCGGTATCAATTTGCAAGTTCACTACAATGCGCTGCTGCACATTCACTCATCCTCATTAGAGCCTGACGTGAAATTACACATAGATGAACAAGGGCAACTAACACTCACTAATTCAGGGTCGCGATTTACCTATACATCCTTACTCCATTTTAAGGGGCTCGAATCTCAAAACCAAAAAGTACATGCGGCTTTAGGTGAGCAGTTTATTCCACCACGCTCCATTATTACTTTGCCTTCTTCTTTAAATTACTTACCAGTAGGCACTTACCATGGATATGAAAACTGAAACCTCTCACAAGATGTGGCAAGTTTTCTATGTCTTGGGATTAGCACTGTTTTATTGTGCCGCCTTAAGCCCTGCAGCTTGGGGCCAGGAAATGGTCTTGAACCCGACAGGACGTGATATTCAGCTGACCTCTTTACTAAGGATAAGTGACACCATACTGGGGGAAGCGGATATTATCATTACCGCAAACAACGAGATTCTTTTGCCAAAGGAAAGTACGTTGTCTTTCCTTTCGTCTGTCGTCACTAAAGAAGGTATTGGGAAGCTCAATGACACAACAAACGATGAGATGCTTTCTCAGCACCACTTTGAAAACGTAGGGCTGGGACTTAGTTTCGACTTTTCTTCATTGGAATGTATCGTAACAGTACCGCCAGAATTTAGCTTAACCCAACAACTTTCGATGAACGGCGCAGATGATTTTTATAACTATGCTGAGCCAAGTCTGTTAAGCGGGTACGTTAACGTGGTCCTTTCCGCCAATGAGAGTCAATATGTCGATCAAAAATCGTCAAGGCAGGATCTCTATCGCAGTCAATTCGACTCAGCACTTAACATTGGTTTTCTCAATTTTGAGTATGAATCCTATTTAGAAAACGGTTCTTCACGAAAGTCACAATATGTAAGAGAAGGATCTCGTCTTAATATTGACTTTGCTCAGCAAGGTACACGGCTTGTGCTCGGTGATATGTATAACAGTGGTCAATCTTTTCAGGACAGTACCGACATACTGGGGATTGGCTTAACTCGAGATTTCACACTCATTCCAACCAGAAATGCACGACCACGAGCCAATCAATCATTCACATTGCAAAGAGCCTCGAATGTCGATGTCTATATAGATGGGATCGCGGTCCAACGATTAACCTTAGGCGCTGGTAGCTATAACCTGAGTGATATACCTCTCGCGCAAGGTAGTAACGATATTGTACTTGTCATTACCGATCGTTCTGGGAATGAAGAGCGTATCGAATTTTCTATTGCGACGGGTAACGACTTACTCAATAGCGGTGAATTTGAATATAGCATTATGTACGGAGCACCCTCTGAACTCCAAAATGGACAATTAGAATACCTAACCGACGAGCGTATTTTCCATGGTTATATCGATGTGGGTATTAACCCTTGGTTAACGTTAGGTACTAACTTTCAAACCCGTGAAGATCTATACCAATATGGTACCACCGCACTCATTGCTTCTAGATGGGGAGTCACTGAACTCAATGCTTCACGTAGCGAACACCCTGCATTTGGAACTGGCGAGGCTTATAAAGTTGCGTTCGATGCGGAATTATCCAGTAAGAATACACTTGCTCCACAACTGAGTGTTAGTTATGAGTATCTGAGCAACAATTTTACCGGTGTTACTGGGTTTGACGCTTCCGATAAAGACATCAACTTAACCACTCACTATGCTTCTGCATTCGGATCGATTTATCTAGGTCGGTCTTTACGTGCCGCGATGACTGTCAATTACCGTTCAGGAATAGACAAAGAGAATGACTATTGGCTAATTAGCCCGAGTTTATCAGACGGACTGTTTGATACTCCCGCGACTTGGAGTGCGCGTGTTAGCTATCAAGATCACGCCAGTAAAGACGATGACATCAGCACCACGGTCACCATAAGTTGGCCTCTCAGCCGAAAAACTCGTGTCGTCGGTCGTTACAGTACAGAGCTCAAAGAAGCCGCCTTAGATTATAGCTATCAGAATAATATAGGTAACACCGGAGGGATATCGGGGTTTGCGAGTGTCATTACGAATGAAGAAACGGACGTCGATATGGACGCTGGAGTTAATTATACGGCAAACCGTTACGAATTGAGTGCGACCCATGCCTCGCGACTTGACGACATTAGTGGTGACACAAGAAACCACAGTACCGACGTGACCATCAGTAGCGCGCTTGCGTTTGCAGGTTCATCGGTGACGATCGGCAGACCAGTCCGAGAAGCGTTTGCCATTGTCAGCAAACATGAAAGCCTGACAGAGAATGACGTAGCATTAGACCCAACAAAAGATGGACAGTACGCGCGCGTTTACCTTAAAGGAGACGCAAAGGCCATGGTCCCTGATCTCGTTGCTTATAATGGCCAAGTCATCGGTTATGAGGTCGATAACTTACCACCGGGATATGACTTGGGTGATGGTGCTTTTTGGGTTAAGCCTGACTATAAGCGGGGCTACCAACTACAAATTGGCTCCGATGCTGTCTTAACCGTGATTGGCAAACTATACGATCGTCAAAGTAACAATCCAATTTCACTTGTCGCAGGTGTTGCACATTACCTTGGCGACGCTAAACAGTTACCGATTGACTTCTTTACCAATCGGAACGGCATATTTGCAATATCTGGATTAAAGCCAGGGAAATATCAGCTGATCCTTGACACTAAAGGACAAGAGTCAGCCGTCATTACTCTCAGCGAGCGCAGTGACAACTTGATCAGACTAGGAGATGTGTATGTGGATTAAACAACTTCGGTGGGGAGGATGGTTCCTCATCGCCATAAATTCTGTATCCTCTGTATTAGCATGTGAAGCTAGTGCATTGACGATTCAACCCGTCTCATCCCAGTCGCAATACGACGTTTTCAACACTGGTAATTACGCAACAATTAATACTTATCGAATCGATGCGAATATAATTGGCGAAGCCTGCAAATTGAGTTTGGTTTTACAACTTAACGATACCAGTCGGACGTTAAAAGGGGTAAACCAAGACAAACTCAACTTCGAGTGGAGTGGACAAGTGGGTGTACCAATCGCGAATCAGTGGCATTTATTATTAACCGACAGTCAACCTTCGACAACCATACAAATGCGTTTCCCAAGCAAACAGTGGCTAGCGTCAGGAACCTACCGGGGGATTTTAGAAGTGTCGCCCTCTTATACCTCAGACAACCAACAAATAGAGATCAGCCCTAGCTCACTCCCAGTATCCGTTACCGTGCCACCAGCTGCAAAAGTTCACTTTTATGGGTTAACTCAACAGCATTATGACCTTGATCTAGGAACATTATATTCAAACAAGATTATTCGCTCTGCACCGAACCTATGGGTGCAAAGTAATACAGCGTATACCATCGTATTGGAATCATCCCATCAAGGGATGCTACGTCATGAATCTGATGAGACAAAATGGGATATTCCATACGAACTTTCCCTAGATAACGATAGAGTAAACCTCGGTCAACTTGATGCAAAAATTCAGCGTATTTCGGCTACGCTCGGTCAACCTATTCCTTTGAGTTTTGTAATTGGGGAAACAGAGAACAAACCGGGAGGAATATATGACGATACATTACAAATTTCTATAGAACCCCTCCTTTCACAGCAGCCTTAAATATGTAATTATATAAATCCTGAGATATGCAACGCAATTATATAAAACCTAGTATCATATAATCACAACACGATTTGTCAGTTTCGGAGTAAAGTATGCATAACAGTAAAAATAATTTAAAGCACATGCTCCTAATTGGCGATAACGGTATAAATAACCAGTTTATTCAACGAGAAATAGAGAAATACAGTGACTTTTGTTTTAGTCGCGAATGTATTTCAGGCATTGAACGTTCGAATCATCGCAAGACGTTTGATGTCATTCTCATTAGTTACTTACTCTTAGCTGACATCAAAGATGTTTACATCACCTTATCAAAAGTAGAGTCCAACAAATGGGTAATCTATGACGTTCCCTCTGATATTACCGGACAGAGTATTACCGTAATGCAACTATTCAACATGTTTAATATAAAGGGCATAATCTATCAAGATGCTCCTGTAGAACACCTTACACGTTGCTTGAAAACGGTTTGTGATGACGACCTATGGTTACCGAGGAAGTTAATGTCGCATATTTTATCCAATGCGCGCTCTCATACATTCAAGTCACAGGTAATATTATCTAGCCTTACGAAAAGAGAAGCTCAAATATTTAAACGACTTATCAGAGGAGAAACAAACTTAGAGATATCAAATGAACTATTTATTTCAGAAAGTACAGTAAAAACGCATGTATATAACATATATAAAAAAATAAACGTAACCAACCGAAAAGAAGCAATAAGAAAAGCAAATTTTATCAATAGTTTAGAGACTATTATACAACCAGGCATGTAGTTAATATTTGAGTCACAAATATAGAGACATCGGATTACAGTTATTTTACAACATACCGCATTATAATTTAGCCCCTTAAAAATAGGCGCTTCTATTATCCCCCTCCATCATAGAATCACAGTTAGACTGAACAACGAAGTTTAAATCATATCATCAGAGACTTAATTACATTCTGCCCTCTAAGAAACGAGTAGAGTTTGTGGACTCACAAAACATCACTTCTGAAACCCTCGATTTTCCTAGCAGAGCAAAAGTCTGCTGAGTGCTTAACAATATTTGGTTTTATAGCCATTCAGACTTGAGCTTCCCCTTGGGGTAAGCTTTATCGTTGTGTTTTGTCCGGAGCAAAAGCATGACTTACCAATCCTTCGCTTTACTATTACTGACTCTTTCCTCTAGCCTTCACGCCTCTGATTTTGGCGATCCTGAACTGGGCAAAGTGAAGTCACCAAGTTGCGTTTTCTGTCATTATCCCACAGGGGAAACAACTAACGCAGATTACCCCAAACTTTCTGGTCAAGATCCAACTTACCTCTATAACACAATGAAAGCTTACCAAAACGGAGATAGACAAGGCGCTTACGCTGAGATGATGCAAACACAACTGAGTAAGCTCAATGATCAAGACTTGAAAGATATTGCTGCTTTTTATGCTTCACAACAGTAACGGAGCTCACCTTCATTAGGTCAATCTAAGCTAAATAAACATCACAAATTCTCCTATACTTCAAGCAAAGTCACTGAGCTCATTGAAGGTCGCGATAGATATACCTTTACACGTATCATCCAACCCTTACAATGTGCAGCAAATATATTTATCAAGGTTTATCTCTATGTCTATTCAATGGTTTCCGGGTCACATGCATAAAGCCCGTAAAGAAATCGAAGAAGTTATCCCACAGGTTGATGTGATCATCGAAGTACTGGACGCTCGTATCCCGTTCAGTAGTGAAAACCCAATGATCTCTTCACTGCGCGGCGATAAGCCTTGTGTAAAAGTGCTAAACAAGCGTGACCTTGCGGATCCTGAACTTACTCAACGTTGGATTGAGCACTTCGAGAAAGAGCAAGGCGTTAAAGCGATTGCGATTACGACTAGCGTAAAAGAAGAAGTTAACCACGTTATGGAGTTAGTGCGTAAACTGGCACCACACCGTGAGCAAATGGGCAAGAACATCCGCACTATGATCATGGGCATCCCGAACGTGGGTAAATCGACCATCATCAATTGCTTGGCTGGACGTACCATTGCGGTTACTGGTAACCAACCAGCGGTAACTCGTCGCCAACAACGCATCAATCTGCAAAATGGCGTGATTCTTTCAGACACTCCTGGAATTCTATGGCCTAAAGTAGAAAATCCACACAGTGGCTTCCGCCTGGCTGCAACCGGCGCGGTAAAAGATACAGCAATGGAATACGATGAAGTGGCATTCTACACAGTAGAGTACCTTGCAAAGCAATACCCTAACCTTTTGCAAGAACGCTACCAAATTGAAGAGTTACCAGAGTCTGACATCGAGTTGATGGAAGCGATTGGTCGTAAGCGCGGCGCGCTCCGAGCTGGTGGACATATCGACATTCACAAGTGCTCGGAAATCCTACTTCACGAACTGCGTAACGGTACATTAGGCAAAGTGACTCTGGAACTACCAGAAATGATTACTAAAGAGTTGGTCGAAGTTGAAGAAGCGGCCGCACTGAAAGCAGAACAACAAATTAAGAAGAAAGAAGAGCGCCGCAAGCGTTACTTGAAGAACAAGCGTTAATCTCTCTTCGTTTAAAGAAAAACCACATGGTGCGACTAAACGCCAAATAATTTAAGCGTCTACTCGAATCAAAAAAGCCCCGAGCACTTTAATACTCGGGGCTTTTGTCTTTGTTCTTCAGGTTTAAAGCAACTTAACTAGAAGCTACTGTTGAAAAAGGAACGATTAGTCAACGTGAAGCGATTAAGAATACACAACGCTTGCTGTCTTCTGTTCAAGTTCAATAGGAGAACTCCAAGAAATCACTTTTTCTTTAACTTGACTACCACATGGTGCATTCCAAACTTGCTCTAGCTCTTCTTTACCACCAATCGCTTGGTAAAACGCAATGGCTTGGTGATTTTCAGACATCACCTCTAAGTACAGTCCTGAGTCCGAATAGTATTGCTGTAACCACTTCGATAATTCAGACAATAAACGCTTACCAACACCACGACCGCGGTAATTATTGTCGACATGTAACGCATCAATGAACGTACCACGCTCAAAGTTATGATTACCAAACGCACAGACAAAACCAACCAGTAAACCACCCTCTTCAAGCAATAAAACATGTTGGTTAAAAGGAGGATTAATCAAACGAGTCTGCCAAATAACAGATCTGTCCTCCAAAACATCATTTTCTAAGTAATCATCAGCAAGAATGCCACGGTAATATAGCTTCCAGCTATCCGCGTGTAATTGGGCAATCCGCTCATAATCTTTATATTCAGCTACCTTAATTTCCATTTATTAGCCCTTAGTACTTCCATTTATGACTTGCTACTACATTTCACACTACCTTTATACAATATTTAAGCAAAACATACTAATGCACGTTTACACTTTCAATCTTGACTTACACATGTACGCTGATATTCTAGCGCACAGATGTAAGCTCAATGGAAATTTGCTAATGAATAGTGCCGACAAACAATCTACAAAAAAGCCGCCATTAATCTGGCTCAACATTTTTGTGTTCTCTTTTAGTATGCTGCTTGCTGTTGTTGCAGCTCCCGTTTATGGCTACTTTTTTGGCTATGGCATGGAGCACTGGATATGGTTAGCGATCTGCTTTACGTTCTGTAACCTTTCTATCACGACGGGTTATCACCGCTTATGGTCACATAAAGCGTTTGAAGCGCATTCGAGCCTAAGATTCCTGTTTGCATTAGGTGGCGCATTTGCCCTGCAGAACAGCGCGTTACACTGGTCTTCTGATCACCGTGTGCACCACAAGCATGTCGATAACAACGACAAAGACCCATACTCAGCAAAACGTGGCTTTTGGTACTCGCACATTGGTTGGATGATTCGTAACTACAGTACCTCAATGTACGAAAACTATGAAAACTGTCGTGACCTGAAGAAAGATAAGATCGTAATGTGGCAGCACAAGCACTATGTTCTTCTGGCGTTGATCATGAACTTCGGTGTTCCTATTGCATTGGGCGTGATTTACGGTGACGTGATTGGCATGTTGTTAATCGTAGGTGCGGTTCGTTTGGTACTTAACCACCACACAACATTCTTCATTAACTCTCTTGCCCACATCTGGGGTAACCAACCTTTTACCGACAAAAATACGGCCCGTGATAACGGTGTGTTAGCAGTACTCACTTTTGGCGAAGGCTACCACAACTTCCACCACATCTTTGAGAACGATTACCGCAACGGCATCTACTGGTGGCAATACGATCCAACAAAATGGTTGATCAAGAGTGCTTCTTTGATGGGACTGGCAAGCAAGCTTAAGAAAACCCCTCAAGCTCGTATCGAAAAAGCAGAAGCATCAATGTTACTTAAACGCACGCAGCAAAAGATCATGCATCGTGCCGACAAGCAACAAATCGCAGACAAACTTCAACAAGAATTCGATGCTCTAGTATCAAACATGAACGAGTATTACGAAGTCAAAAAGCAGCTACTTGAAAGCAAACGCGAAGATGTTGTGAAGAAGTACGAACACTCTCTACTTAAAGTTCGTTACCAACAAATCAAAATGAATTTTGAGCAACAGAAAAAAAATTGGGCAATGATAGTGGAACAGTATGCTTAAGATAGAACAATATACTTAAGGTAGGATAGTCCGCTTAATGTACCAGTAACGACACTGCTTAACTCTTATCTGAAGCCCTCATATTACTATGAGGGCTTTTCTAATAAGGGTGTCCAATAACCACTAGCTTAAAGCTCTCGAGTATGAATTGTGGACTTCAAGAACCATAGTTATTGGATTTCAGAACTCTTTCTTCAATCTGAATTTATACTTATATTACGTGAAGTTATCGAGTTTAAAGCCGAGGAATTGAAAATGAGCAAACTGACTATTATTGCAACGATCGTCTCTAAAGAAGACAAAACTGAGTTTGTAAAAGCTGAGATGATTAAATTGATCGATAAAACCCGTGTTGAAGACGGCTGTATTAACTACGATCTGCACCAAGATAACAGCAACCCTGCTCACTTCGTTTTTCATGAGAACTGGGAGTCTGAAGCTCATCTAGAGAAACACTTAGCGAGCCAACACATCGCCGAGTACATGGCTGCGACTGAAGACTGTATCGAAACCTTTGTGCTTAATAAAATGACGCACATTGCCTAACCAGTCACTCAGTACTGATTCAATAAAAGCCCTGCTCTCAACGCAGGGTTTGTCTTTTGTACAAACTTATATCTACTCATTCTACTTATAAAAAAACCGCCACCCTCACCGCCTTTCTCATATAAACACCCATTTCGTTACACGTTTCTTTTCAACACACAACAAACCCCCACGCCTTATAAAACAACTCCACCATATGCAACTAAAACAAGCAAAGGTGATCCAAGTTATATTCTAGCCAGCCCTAAAATTTGTTTATTAACATCCAAACAACAGTAGTTAATCAATATTTACAACCACAATTAACATCGAAAAAAATGTTTGTCTTAGATCATAGCAACCTCAAGTATGTCTCGTGCCACAGTGCAGTTTTCTGTACATTCATTGTCATATTCTGAAACACTTTCTTATATTTTTTAAACTTTGTGGAGATTTCTATGTTAGAGCTCTTGATCGGATTAGTGATTACCATCGCTGTTGGTTACTTTATTGTGAAAGGCTATAAAGCGGCAGGCGTGTTACTGACTGCTGGCCTTGCCCTACTTCTTATTACTGGCCTTATCGGTCACACAGTCTTACCAGCTAAGGTCGCTTCAACAGGTAACATGGTTACCGACTCACTAGAATTTGTTAAGTACATGCTTCAGTACCGTGGAGGCGGCCTAGGCATGCAAATCATGCTTCTTTGTGGTTTTGCTTCTTACATGACGCACATTGGCGCTAACAACGTAGTAGTGAAACAGTTCTCTAAGCCGCTTGCTGCTATCAAATCTCCATATGTACTTCTTGTTGCGGCTTACATCGTAGCGTGTCTAATGTCTCTAGCAGTGAGTTCTGCAACAGGCCTTGGTGTGTTACTGATGGCGACCCTATTCCCAATGATGACGGCAATGGGTATTTCACGCCCGGCAGCCGTTGCAGTTTGTGCATCACCTGCAGCAATCATTCTTTCACCAACTTCTGGTGATGTGGTTATCGCAGCAGAAAAATCAGGCATGTCTCTTGACGTGTTTGCCGTTCAAACGGTACTGCCAGTTTCTATCTGTGCGATCATCGTGATGGCAGGTGCCGCTTTCTTCTGGAACAAATATCTAGATAAGAAAGAAAACACACCTATGGAAAAAGTTGACGTTTCTGAAATCGAAACAACAGCACCCGCTTTCTACGCTGCACTTCCATTCCTACCTATTATCGGTGTTTTCCTATTCAACGGCCGCACGATTCCAGGGCTTTCACTTGATATCTACACCATTGTGGTAGGTTCAATCTTCGTGGGCGCAGTTATTGATTACGTTGTTAAGAAGTTTGACGGCGAGAAAACATTAGAAGATTTAGATTCTTGCTACCAAGGCATGGCTGACGCGTTCAAAGGCGTAGTAATGTTGTTGGTTGCGGCAGGCGTATTTGCTCAAGGCCTAATGTCTATTGGTGCGATTGATAACCTAATTGGTCTTGCTGAAGCGGCTGGCGCTGGCGGTATCGCGTTAATGCTTATTCTTACTGGTCTAACAGTTGCGGCTGCTATCGCGACAGGTTCTGGTAACGCACCTTTCTATGCATTCGTAGAGCTGGCTCCATCACTGGCTGCAAAAATGGGCTTGAACCCAGCGTTCCTAATCATCCCAATGCTTCAAGCATCTAACTTAGGCCGTACCATTTCTCCAGTATCTGGCGTAATTGTAGCGACATCTGGGATGGGTAAAATTAGCCCATTTGAAGTCGTAAAACGTACTTCTGTTCCAGTAATCTGTGGTCTTATCACGGTTATCTTCGGTACGTTAGTATTGGTTCCAATGGCGGCTTAATAAACAAACTATCTAGACAGAGAAAAACTGAGACACAGATATAAAATGCCCTAACAAAAAGGCGCTGAACTTAATAAGTTCAGCGCCTTTTTATTTCATCTTATTTTAGAAGATTCAAAACCCTATCTATTGGAGTATGACACTAGAAATGTCTCACAAGAGCTTTAAACAGCACGGCTTTAAATAGTGTTATTCAAAGGACCAAGCCCTACTTCATGTCACCATAGCGTTCAAGATAAAGAACGGTTGCTGCGGTACGAGAAGGCACTTGCAGCTTTTTCAACAAACTCTTCATATGTACCTTAACTGTCGATTCAGAAATAAACAGGTGATCGGCGATCTGCTTGTTACGGTAACCTTTCGCGACTTCTTGAAGAATTTGCATTTCACGTTCAGTCAATTGGTCGAAGATATCATTTCGACTGTCAGCATCATTCAAATAGCGAGCTACCACACTGCTGTATGCCTTATCGCCGCTATGGGCTTGCTTAAGCAGTTCAATCAGCTCATCGGGTTCAGTGTCTTTCAACAAGTAACCATCAGCGCCCGCTTTAACAATCGCTTCGATATCCGCAGGGCTATCAGAAACCGTTAAAATAACGATGTTAGCGCTTGAACCATCTGTGCGAAGTGCTTTCAAGGTATCTAGGCCAGACATGCCTTTCATATTAAGATCCAACAGGATCAAATCAGGTTCTTCTTCATGGGCAAGAGCGACCGCTTCAGTACCGTTACTAGCTTCTGCAATCACTTCAAATTCATCTTCAAAGCTCAGTAATTGGCTTATGCCTCTGCGCATCAATGGATGATCATCAACCAGCATTACTTTACAAATAGTCAACTTTAACTTCCTTCAAACTTTTATATTTCAATATGACTGTACAGCCTTCACCTTGAGCCGCTTCAATCGTTAAGTCACCATTCAGTCTTGCCGCACGCTCCTGCATAATACTCATTCCGTAGTGGTTCATCTTCGAACTACTTGGGTCAAAGCCATCTCCATTATCTTTTATCACGACTAATACTTGTCCGTCCTCATCGATACAGCATACATCTATCAAGTCGGCATTGGCGTGTTTTATTGCGTTTATTGTTGCTTCACGAATCAATTGAAGCAAGTGAACCTGACTGTGTGCATCAAGCTCTAACGATGAAAGGTTATTAGTTAATTTGATCTTCGCATCGGTTCTTTCACTGAGTTGCTCTAGCATGGTGCTCAAAGCATCTCCAAAGCTACCCTCTTTGATGGATAACCTAAATGTGGTGAGTAGCTCTCTCAATTGAGTATAGGCACCCGCTAATCCATTCCCTAGCTCAGATGCTATCTGCTCTGACTGCTCTCTATGTTTATGTTCCGGAAGTTTACCAATCACACGCTTCAACAATGTCACTTGGATTTTTAAATACGACAGCGATTGGGCCAAGGAATCATGCAGTTCACGCGCAATCGTCGCTCGCTCTTCCATAATAATAAGCTGCTCAGCTTTCTTTTGAGCGCGATTATAGTAGATAGCTCTCGATAACAATTGGATAAAACTCTCAATTAACGTCTTAGTCGAATGACCATGATGATATGAGCAATACAGGTAGCCCAAAACAAGTTCGTTATCATCCAGTTTCATTTCAAACTTTTCATAGTCGCAAGTCGGGTCGTACCCTTCATCCATAATCAAAGAACGTCCCGAATTATCGACGATTTCTAACCTTAGCGATTCAATCCCTTCTAGGCTGACCAAGTGCTGCAAAATAGCTCGGAAATTTTCTGGTGCAACACGCGTTACCGTGAGTTCTTGAGAAGAATAGTAGAGTGCTTGCAATGATTGGTTAGCATTTTGCAACTCAACCGTTTTGGCATCGACAACATCTTCAAGGTTTCGATACAGCACCCCTAAGTCTTTCGCCATCGAGTTAAATGTTTTGGTCAAAATGCCCAGTTCATTATTGTTGGTAACCTCTAACTTAACCTCAAAATCACTATTTTTGATTCTCTGGCTAGCTCTCACGAGAGCGTGTAAGGGCTTAACAACTTGTTTACGTACAAAATGAACAACAAAAAGAGATATGACGAGTATGCCACCTAGACCTATACCACCAGCCCATGCCAATTTAATTAATTTATTTTCTGAAAATTCTTGTAACTTAAAAACAAAGCGGTCGATTTCAATAACAAAATTTTTAACCAACACAAGGTAATGTTTTCGATCTTCGCTATTTAAGACCTGCTTCAATTCGTGCCAACGACCAATTATTAAATAATAATCATTTGTAATATCAGTTGGTACTTCCCAACTCACTAAATTAGTCATTGATGTGGAATAAAGCGAACTTTCAAATTCACGAATATGTGAATCATAATCGACTGATTCTATTTGAATATCATGCGCTAAGCGGTAGCTTTGCATACGCATTGAGCCTGCCACGTTAACGGCTTCGGCATCGTTAAGGCTAGACGCCAATGTAAAAATAGCAAAACCAGTGGTGGCAACTGAAAGGAGCAATATTAATAATAATGATTTCGCTATTGTACTCGTCACAGATGAAACAGGTTTAATAAGCAATGTTAATATCCTGAAGGTATATAAGTGGCTATCTGAAACCCATTGTCACACATCAAAAAACAGAGCTCCATTCAATATGTGACCAAACGCTTCATAATTTATTGATCTAAGACAATATAGGATCCTATTTAGCCCTTAAGGGGTATTTATACAAATATTTCTAAAACTACACTACTTGTGAGGATAAATGACAAGATATTAACGAAACAATGACCTACAATTACAACATCTTAGCAACATTAATGGGCATTTAGTGGTAGACCTATCGAAACGACGCCTATTTTCTAGGCGAAAAGTAGATTCAAGCCAGATTCGATTGCCTTGGATTAACAGTCTAGAAAGCTTTGCAGATGATTGTACACGTTGTGGCAAATGCATCGAAAGTTGCGAGACACACATCATCATTGTTGGCGACGGTGGCTTTCCTACTGTCGACTTCTCAAAAGACGAATGTACATTCTGCTATCAATGTGCAGACGTTTGTCCTGAACCAATTTTTAAACCCAAGGAAGAAACGCCTTGGCTGGCAAAAGCAGCTATCTCTGATAAATGCTTAGCACAACAAAATGTTGAATGCCGAAGCTGTGGTGACATGTGTGAACCTATGGCGATTCAATTTCAACTTAGAGCAGGCAGTGTTGCTCTACCAAAAATCGAGTTAGATGAGTGTAGCGGTTGTGGAGCCTGCGTAGCAGTTTGCCCTACTTCGGCTATTCTTGTGAGTAATGCATAAAACAAAAATAACGAGAGCAATTTATGGCACTAAATGAAGTGCATATATCAAGTTTAGTCGTGCATGTGAGCCCAGAGCATCTAGACGAGATCAAAGCACAAATCGAGCAATACGATAATGCGGAAATCTACGGCAGTAGCCCTGAAGGCAAAATCATCGTGGTCCTAGAAACCGAGAACCAAGGTTTTGTTACGGACACCATCGAAGAAATTAATAATATTACGAACGTTTTAGGGACAGCTTTGGTTTACCACCAAATCGAGACTGGACTAGACGAAACGGATTTAGAAACTGGAAGCAACAATTCTCAACTTGAGGGTGAAGTATGAAAATGACAAGACGCGCGTTTGTGAAAGCAAACGCAGCTGCATCAGCGGCAGCCGTTGCAGGTGTAACTCTACCAGCAACAGCAACCAACCTGATTGCTAGCTCAGATCAAACAAAAATTAAGTGGGATAAAGCGCCTTGTCGTTTTTGTGGTACGGGCTGTTCGGTACTAGTAGGTACTCAAAACGGCAAAGTGGTCGCGACTCAAGGCGATCCAGAAGCGCCTGTAAACAAAGGCCTTAACTGTATTAAAGGCTACTTCCTTTCAAAAATCATGTACGGTAAAGACCGTCTTGAACAGCCTCTTCTTCGTATGAAAGACGGTGAATTCCATAAAGATGGTGATTTTGCACCAGTATCTTGGGACAAAGCTTTCGACGTAATGGCTGAGAAATGGAAAGCCGCTCTGAAGAAGAACGGTCCAACAGGCGTTGGTATGTTCGGTTCAGGCCAGTGGACAGTAATGGAAGGCTACGCAGCAGTTAAGCTGATGAAAGCGGGCTTCCGTTCAAACAACATCGATCCAAACGCTCGTCACTGTATGGCATCTGCGGTAGGTGCATTCATGCGTACTTTCGGTATCGATGAGCCAATGGGTTGTTACGACGACTTTGAACACGCAGATGCATTCGTGCTGTGGGGTTCAAACATGGCAGAAATGCACCCAGTACTATGGACTCGTATTACAGACCGTCGTCTAAGCCACCCACACGTTAAAGTAAACGTACTGTCTACTTACTACCACCGTTCTTTCGAGCTTGCAGACACAGGTTACATCTTCGAACCTCAATCAGATCTTGCGATTGCTAACTTCATCGCTAACTACATCATTCAAAACGATGCGGTTAACTGGGAATTCGTGAACAAACACACGAACTTCAAGCAAGCAACGACAGACATCGGTTACGGCCTTCGTGACGATGACCCACTACAGAAAGCCGCTGCGAACCCTAACTCAGGAAAAATGACTGATATTAGCTTCGAAGACTACAAGGCTTCTGTTGCTGAATACACCGTTGAAAAAGCATCTGAAATGTCAGGTGTATCTCAAGATGACCTTATCAAGCTGGCTAAGCAATACGCAGATCCAAACATTAAAGTAATGTCACTTTGGACTATGGGTATGAACCAACATACTCGTGGTGTATGGATGAACAGCCTTGTGTACAACATCCACCTTCTTACAGGTAAGATTTCTACTCCAGGTAACAGCCCATTCTCACTAACTGGCCAACCATCTGCGTGTGGTACAGCTCGTGAAGTTGGTACGTTCTCTCACCGTCTACCTGCAGATATGGTGGTTGCTAACCCTAAACACCGTCAAATTTCAGAAAAAATCTGGAAGCTTCCAGAAGGTACTCTAAATGGCAAGCCTGGTGCTCACGCCGTTGTTCAAGACCGTATGCTTAAAGACGGTAAGATCAACGCTTACTGGGTAATGTGTAACAACAACATGCAAGCTGGTCCAAACATCAACACTGAACGTCTGCCAGGTTACCGTAACCCAGATAACTTCATTGTTGTTTCGGACCCATACCCTACAGCAACTGCACAAGCGGCCGACCTTATCCTTCCAACAGCAATGTGGATCGAAAAAGAGGGTGCATATGGTAACGCTGAACGTCGTACACAAGCTTGGTACCAGCAGGTTAAAACCGTTGGTGATGCTAAGTCTGACCTATGGCAAATCATGGAGTTCTCTAAACGCTTCACTGTTGAAGAAGTGTGGGGCGAAGAGCTTCTAGCTAAGGCACCTGAGTATCGTGGTAAAACGATGTACGACGTGCTGTACAAAAACGGCAACGTTGATGCATTCCCACTGTCTGAAGCACAAGAGCTTAACGACGACGCTCAAGCTCAAGGTTTCTACGTTCAAAAAGGTCTATTCGAAGAATACGCAGCCTTTGGTCGCGACCACGGTCACGATTTAGCACCTTACGACACTTACCACAAAGTCCGTGGCCTACGTTGGCCTGTTGTTGACGGTAAAGAAACACTGTGGCGCTTTAAAGAAGGTTCAGATCCATACGCTAAGAAAGGTTCTGGTTGGGATTTCTACGGTAAACCAGATGGTAAAGCTCTTATCATCAATGCTCCTTACGAAGCGCCACCAGAAGTACCAAGCGACGAATACGACATGTGGCTATGTACAGGTCGTGTTCTTGAGCACTGGCACACAGGTACTATGACTCGTCGTGTACCAGAACTTTACAAAGCAGTACCGGATGCACTTTGTTACATCCACCCTGCTGACGCTAAAGCTCGTGGCCTTCGCCGTGGTGATGAAGTTCTTATTGAAAACAAACGTGGTGAAGTACGCGTTCGTGTTGAAACTCGTGGTCGTAACCGTCCACCACAAGGCTTGGTATTCGTACCATTCTTTGATGCAAGAATTCTGATCAACAAGTTGATCTTGGATGCAACGGATCCTCTGTCTAAGCAGACGGATTACAAGAAGTGTCCAGTTAAGATCACTAAGGTTTCTTAAGAGCCAAGCGCTTTTCGAACCTAGATACAAGATCTAACGTATTTAATATTGTGACTATTTTTTCATCACTTTTTGAAGGAAGTAGTCCACTCAAAGAATTAGCCTTTAGGCGGAGAAATTAACCATGAAAAAACTGATTACTGCCCTACTATCAGCTGGTCTTTTGCTAGCTGGTGCAGTTCAAGCTCAAGCTGAGCTGGATAACCCAGGCGGCATTGGTGGCGTAGAATCTCTACGTGGTGCAAGTGAACTTGAAGCAACTCGCGCAGCAGATGACTTCAAAAAGTTTCCTCGTGACCAAGTACTTGAGAGTGACTACGTATACCAACCACCTTTAGTACCTCATACTATTCGTAGCTATGAAGTGTCTCTTAACGCTAACAAGTGTCTTGCTTGTCATAGCTGGAAAAACGCAAAAGAAATGGGTGCAACTAAGGTGAGTGTAACTCACTACATGAACCGCGAAGATGCGGTACTTGCTGATGTTTCACCTCGTCGTTACTTCTGTCTACAGTGTCACGTACCTCAAGCTAATGCTAAACCGCTAGTTGAGAACGAGTTCAAACCTGTAGATTCACTGCGTTAATCGTAGCCGGACTGTAAGAGAGGCTATATATGATAAAATTACTTAAAGCGTTTTGGAAAAGACTCGCGACACCAAGTAAAGCAGCGGTAGGCGTTGTTTTATTCTTGGGTTTCTCGGGTGGTCTTTTGTTCTGGGGTGCATTCAACACGGGTATGGAAGCAACCAATACGGAAGAGTTCTGTTCTGGTTGTCACGCACCTATCGTTGCTGAAATCCAAGAAACAATTCACTACTCTAACCGTTCTGGTGTTCGTGCTATCTGTTCAGACTGTCACGTACCTCATGAGTGGACAGATAAAATTGTTCGTAAAGTTCAGGCTTCTAAAGAGCTATACGCACACTTTATTGCGAAAACCATCAATACTGAAGAAAAGTTCAAAGCACGTCGTGCTCACTTAGCAGAACGCGAATGGGCTCGATTGAAAAAGAACGATTCACTTGAGTGTCGTAACTGTCACCAGTTCGATTACATGGACTTCTCAGAGCAGAGCCCTCGTAGTGCGAAACAACACTCGACAGCGCTGGCTTCTGGTGAAAAAACGTGTGTAGACTGTCACAAAGGTATCGCACACAAACTACCAGACATGCACGGCGTTGAAGGCTGGCAATAAGGAGCGATTGAATGAGTACTTTAGAGAACGTAATTTGGCACATCCTAGGTTACAGCGCTATGCCAGTTATCATTCTTGGTGGCTTTGCAGGTGTTGCAGCCGTATCTCTTTGGCTTTTATCTATGACTAAAGACAAAGAAATCGATTAAGAATCGAAGAGTACGTCAACTATTATCAGCTAATTTAAATCCATTCTGATATGGGTTGACTCTAAAAGCCACTGATTTCAGTGGCTTTTTTAATATCTGACGTTTTGTCTTTTTATTATAGGTAGCAGCCTCCCAACCTCACCTCTTTAGTCACATCTACAATACAAAGTCCCTTTCTACAGAACCCTTTAGATAGACACTTCGGTTAGAAAAGAACGGTTAGTAACGAACAGCTAGTTTTCTCAACTACGCCACTGCCACTTAACCGTTGTAAACAATATCGCTAAGATCGAAGCGTAAGTCGGTTAAATTTCGATCTTTTGCTTTTGATTTCATGTGTTTCAATATTGATTTCAGGTGTTTTGAGTAAATAAATCAACAATTTGACTAGATTCGTCGCGAAATTGAATTAGAATCACACTGTTTTTGACAACACTTAATTGAATTTAATGCAGTTCGACCTTAAAGACTCAGTAAAAATTTCCATAAACACATTGGTTGTGGGAATGTTTGTTACATCAATTCAGAAAAGTGAGCGTGTTTATTTATCTAACGCTGGACGCGTGTCCTCAAAAAAAGGAATTGATACATTAGTTAATAAAGGTATTAAGTATGTCTGGGTTGACAAGAAACTCTCTGCTAGAGGTTGTAAATTCCACCCAGTTCCTGATGATGAAACGACTGAAGAACAACAAGAAAGCAGTAAAAATCCTCCCAATAAATTGGTCTCTCGAGAAGTAAGACAAAAAAATGCAGCGCGAATCATCCAAGAAGCGCGCGGTCTTGCTCAGAAAATTATTACGGCAACATTTGATTCGCATACGTTTGTTGCGGATGAACTGGATGGTTGGGCGGATGAGCTGATTGAATCAGCACTGATTAATTCAGATGCCTTGCAATGTGTTTCGGCATTACGTAAGAAAGATGCCTATTTGCTTGAACATTCCGTCAATGTAGCCACACTTTTGGTCACATTTGGCAAGCATTTGGGTTTTGGCAAAGACCGATTAAAGCCATTGGCTATTGGTGGGATTATTCATGATGTCGGTAAAGTGCATATCGATGATAATGTTTTGCACAAACCTTCTCGTTTAACCGAGGAGGAATTCGCTCACATCAAGCAACACCAAGTATTTGCTAAACCTATCATCAAAAAAATCGAAGGCTTAAGTCAAATTAGCCGTGATATCTGTTTAATGCACCATGAAAAGTTAGATGGTACAGGTTACCCGAATGGACTGAGTGGCGAGCAAATTCCGCAGCACGGCCGAATGGCTTGTATCGTCGATATCTATGACGCATTGACGGCTGACCGTTGCTACAAACGTGGAATGAGCCCAGCAGAAGCGTTTAAAATCATGTTAGGTATGACACCGAATCACTTAGACCGGCAATTAGTGTACAAATTTATTAATTGCATTGGTATTTTCCCTATTGGGGCCATCGTTGAGCTGAGCAATGGCCATCTTGGAATTGTGTGGTCGTCGAATGATGATGCTCCTGTTGAGCCTGTCGTTAAGTGCTTCTATTCAAGAAAAAATAAACGTTTTATTGATGTCAAATATGTTGATCTGAAACACAGCTGGCTTACGATTGTGAAAGCTATCTCACCAGCAAGGGCTGAAATTGATGTCACCCCTTTCTTTTAATAGAGCCAGCTATTCAAGGGTTAAGAGGTCATTCCATGTATGGCCTAGTTTGGTAGATCGGACAATTCTAAAAAGCCACTGATTCCAGTGGTTTTTCTATTTTCAGCCGCTCTTTCATAAACCCTCTACTAGCTCATATTCATATTCAATTTTAATCAGTAATCAAACACTCATTTCACCTCCAATTTACTTGCTGTTAGGTATATCTAGAGATAAATACCTTAGAGTAAGACAGCATGAACACACACCGCCCCCTATCCGCGTTATTACTACTGGGTAGTCTGACCTATCTCACGGGTTGCGCTTCTCTATCACCAACGCCACAAACCAGTTTGAACAATACAACCCAGATCCCTGATCAATGGGAAAGCTCTCAACGATACGTCAACACTACGATGTCGACACAATTGCTCTCGCTGTTTAACAATCAAGCTCTCGCCGATCTGGTTCAAGAAGCCCTCACCAATAACCACGATCTTCATAAAACTGCACTTCGCTTGAAACAAGCTGAACTATTGGCGGCGCAAAGTGATCAATACCTGCAACCGTCTTTAAATACAGACTTTCAAGCTTCTAGACAAAAAACAGAACAGATTCAGAACAGTCACAAACTGTCTTTGAATTTAAGTTGGGAGTTTGACGTTTGGGGGCGTCTAGCTGACGCAGCAAGTGCAGCAAACGCGAAACAACAAGCAACGCAACTCGATTATGTTTACGCACAAAACTCACTCGCGGCTCGCGTAATAGAGACTTGGCTTGATGTTGCCTACAGAGCAAGAGTAATAGGCGTCGAGCAACACTGGTTACAAAGCCTTTCAAACACTGAGAATATTGTACTAGAACAAGTACTCGACGGGTTTAAAGAACAAGCAGACCTCGACACTGCTCGTGCTGCAACATCCAGAGTAAGAGCGAGTTTAGCGGCTAAAGAACAAGATCAACTTATCGCAATCAGAGGCCTTAATACCTTACGAGGTAAGAGCGACACACAGCTTAACCAAATGATTTTCACGATCCCAGAAGTTGAAGCTCCGCCATTACGCCTTCCCGGAGAAATGATTGGATCTCGTCCTGACCTCCTAGCCGCTTACCAACAAGTGCTTGCTGCCGACAAAAGTGCGGCAGTTGCCTATAAAGATCTGCTGCCTAAATTCACGCTGTCAGCCTCTGTTTATCGTAACGGTTCAACACCACACCAGATTATCGACAACCCTTCCTTGTGGAATCTCATTGGTGGAATCAGCGCGCCTCTTCTTGACCAATCATCACTCCAGACCCAAGCCAAAATAGCTCAGCTTCAAGCAGAAGAGAGCTTTGTCGATTACCAGAAGAAACTATTGATTGCCATCAATGAGGTAGGTAATGCTCTAGACAAAGAGTTCTACCTCAAACAACAAGAACAGCATTATCGAGATGCTTTTACATTCTCCAAGGCTAGTATGAAAAACTATCAAAACCTTTACCAGGAAGGGGCCAGTGACGTTTTGGCGCTGCTTATCGCCCAACAATCTATTTACCAATCTAAAATCGAGTTGCTTAACACTCAGCGTACTCGGCTCTCAAACAGAATTACCTTAGGGTTAGCACTAGGAATGGGGGTTTAACATGAAACAGATACTTATTACGGTTTTGGGTTTGCTTAGTATTGTTGCCACTGTAATGTACATCTTAAAGTCAATCCCCGAAGAAACAACGCTAGAACTGGAAGCTCAGCCTAGCCAATATATCAAAGTCACTACGGTCGACATTGCAGCAGGACAACACCATTCCACCATTGAAGGTTACGGACAGGTCATTCCAGAAGAGACTTTATCGCTTACGAGTCAGGTTTCCGGAGTGGTTCTTTCAAAAGCGAAACACTTTAAACTGGGTGAGCAAGTTTCTAAAGGCGACCTTTTATTTCGCATTGACGATTCCAGTTACCAAGTATTGTTGGCTAACGCAGAAAAAGACCTAGCAAACGCACAACTTTCATTTCTCCAAGAACAACGCAAACATCAACGTGCTCAAAAAGAGTGGAAAACTTCAGGTATAAAAGAAGCGCCGAGTCCCCTCGCTTTGCGAGAGCCTCAGTTTAAAGCAGCAAAGGCACTATTAAACGCCGCACAACAAGCAGTTGAAGATGCTACGCAACAACTAAGCAACACGAATATCCATGCTCCTTTTGATGCCATTGTCAGCCAAAGTAACGTCACCACAGGCAGTGTTGTTGCATCCGGAACCTCATTGGGACAGATAAAATCCATAGAAACTGCTGAAGTACATCTTCAGCTCACGGAAGGCGACTGGCAACAGCTCCCCTCTGATTTAAGTGCACTGGCGGTGACAATACAGTCAGCATCAGATTCAGGGCAACAATGGGCAGCTCGAGCGAGTCACCTTTCACTGCTCGTGGAACAATCAACACGTATGCGTAACCTCATATTAAAAATAGACTCCCCTCTTCAACAGCCAGAACCTTTGTTGCTCGGTAGCTTTGTGAAAATAATCATCCCAGGTAAGAGCTACTCTGATAGCTTTGTAGTTTCTTCCTCTTCCATTACGGCGGACGGTAATATTTGGTACGTCAAAGAAGGCCTGCTTCATCGTCACAAGACGCAATCGCTGTTTCAAAATGTCGATGCGATGGGTTTTGATCAGGACAACCTAAATCAGCAAATCACTTTGGTTGTAAAGCCGTTGTCTAGCTACGTGGAAGGGATGCACGTACTAGCAATCTCGGAGAACCCTCAGACAGATAACACAACCAAACTCGCATCCAATCGGAATCACTCAAACCGTGCGACTAAGGGCGAATCGCTTAAAGAGGTGAATGATGGACAATAACCCAAAAACTCATGGCGTTATCGCATGGTTTGTTCACAATCCTGTTGCCGCAAATCTTTTAATGGTTTTGATCATAGTAGCGGGTGGTTTTGCTGTTATCCAATCACGGGTAGAAAGCTTCCCTTCACTCCCCCCGACCAATATTACGGTGAATATCGAATATCAAAGTGGTTCAGCTCGCTCGGCTGAAGAGAGCGTTGCGATAAAGATAGAAGATTCATTGTTAGGTGTGGAAGGTATCAAACAAATACACAGCAGTTCAAATAGTGACGGTGCCACGGTAACCATCACTAAGTCGAGTGGTTATTCACTCGACAAACTGCAGCAAGATGTAAAAAGTGTGGTTGATGCTATTGGCGATTTACCTAGTGAGGCCAAAAAGCCGGTGATCACTCGTCAAGCCGACCTTGAAGAAGTAGTTTCAATTAACCTGTTTGGCGATGTACCTATCAGTGCATTACAGCGTTATTTAGACGAGCTACGAAACAAGCTCCTAGACTCCCCTTTAATACAGAAGGTTGATTACATTGGCCGGAAAGCTCAGCAAGTTTCTATTGAAATTGATGAGGCCAAATTGCAAGCTTTCAGTCTCTCGATGGACCAAATCGTCAACCAGATCAAAGCAGAATCGTTAACCCAAACGGCTGGTCAGCTTAAAGGTTCTCAAGGGACGTTAGTTCTTAAAACGGATCAACAACACCGAAGTGCGAAAGATTTCGCTTCTCTGCCAATCAAACGCACAGCAACAGGACAAACCATCCTCTTGTCAGACGTTGCTCACATTAAATTAGGGCTTGACGACGACGGCACTATTACTCGTTATAACGGTCAGCCATCAGTAGGCTTAGCGGTGAAAATGTATGGTCAATCAAACATTAACCAGCTAGCACAAGAGACTAAATCCATCGTTGATGCTTACCAGTTGACACTGCCGAACGGTATCCACCTTACCCAATGGAATGATCAAAGTGAGCCGATTAAGAACCGCTTATCTTTGCTACTTAAGAACAGTGCTCAAGGTATCGCTCTCGTTGTTATTTTACTGGCTCTGCTCTTAAACATACGCGTGGCTTTCTGGGTTGCCGTTGGCCTACCGG
The DNA here is from genome assembly GCF_024347635.1 of Vibrio tasmaniensis. NCBI lineage: Bacteria > Pseudomonadati > Pseudomonadota > Gammaproteobacteria > Vibrionales > Vibrionaceae > Vibrio > Vibrio tasmaniensis. The sequence goes on along the minus strand of NZ_AP025511.1, from coordinate 1,260,756 downwards.
TTACATTTGCCGGAGCAATGGTACTTATGGGGGATTCCTTCTTTGGGCTCACCCTTAATGAATTAACCACCTTTGGCTTCATTATGGCACTCGGCATTGTCGTTGATGATGCCGTTGTAATCGGTGAGAGCATTTACGAACAAAGAGAGAAACACGGCGCCTCCATTGAATCGACCATCGCTGGTGCACAAAAAGTAGCGACACCGACCACATTTGGTGTGTTGACAACCATAGTCGCTTTTATGTCTCTTAGTTTAGTCGAAGGTGAACTCGGGAAAATCTTTGCGCAATTTGCTATGGCGGCGACTTTCTGCCTAATTTTCTCTCTCATTGAATCCAAATTAATTCTTCCAGCTCACCTTGCTCGCGTCAAAATGAAACCGACTTCAGCAAAAGGTATTCCTGCTGTATGGCACCATGTTCAACAGAGTGTTCTGCGTGGTTTCAAATACATTACTTGGCACTTCTACAAACCCTGTTTACAACTGGCTATACGCTATCGTTATGCTGTAATTTGTGGATTTGTTTCTCTGTGTATTTTGGTTGGCGGGTCGCTAATGACAGGCAAGCTTAAATCGGTATTTTTTCCAGAGATCTCTGACAACTTTATCACTATTGAGCTTGCCTTCGAAGATGATGCTGGCTACGGTTTGGTACAACGTGAAACACTTAAAGTTGAACAAATGGCTGCATCATTGAATGATTCATTGGTGCGCCAATATGCGCTGGCTGTACCGCCAATCCAAAGTGTATTGGTAGAAACCACCAATAACAGTTCTCAAATCATTGTTGGTCTTTCGAGCAACACTCAACGCCCAATCAGCGCGGGTGATATCGCTAAAGAATGGCAGGCCATGATCCCAACACTTGAAGGCATAGACAGCGCCAATTTCTTAGCCGATATGATCAGCGATAAAGCGATCAGCATAGAATTAAGAAGTCAAAATCAAGCAACGATCAGCAGCGCAACTCGCGAGTTGACTCATCACCTCAACAATGTAGAAGGTGTGCATGGAATAAAAAGTAGCCTCGCAAATACACAAGCCCAAGTTGATATTAAAGTTAACGAAATGGGGTTAACCATGGGGCTCACCACATCGAACCTCCTACAACAACTCAACATGGCCTATCAAGGTTACGAAGTGCAGCAATTTCAAGAAGGGTCGCATGAAATAAAGGTCAAGATTCAATACCCTCAGGCAAAAAGACAAACACTGGATAATCTCAAATACGCTCAAATTCGCTTGAACAATGGTAAGTTAGTACCACTCAATGCAGTAGCCAATATATCGACTCGATACGTGTCCAAAAACATTGAACGAATAAACCGTAACAGGGTCAATGTGATAACAGCTGATGTTGATAAAACGATCGCCTCTCCAGAAGAAATCGTTGATAAACTTGATAGCGACCTGTTTAAAGAGTTACAGAATAAGTATCGTGATCTGAGCATTGTTCTTTCTGGACAGCAACAAGAACAGGAACAAATATCAAATTCACTGTATAGCGTGTTTGCTATCGCTCTTATCGGCATCTACGCACTGCTTGCTATACCACTCAATTCATATTTTCAGCCACTGCTGATCATGTGTACTATTCCATTTGGTATTGTGGGTGCTTTAATGGGGCATTTAATCCAAGGGATACCTATCAGTATACTTTCTCTGTTTGGAATGCTTGCATTAACCGGGGTCGTCGTGAATGACAGTTTGTTGCTAATTTCACGCTTTAATACAAAGATAATGAGTGGTGATACTGTATACGAAGCGTTAATTGAATCAGGAACGGGACGCTTGCGCGCTATTGTGCTAACTTCTGCAACTACGTATTTTGGCTTAGTACCCTTACTGTCAGAGACATCTCCTCAAGCTCAGTTTTTGATACCTGCAGCTACGTCCATGGGGTATGGGATCTTATTCGCAACAATAATAACACTTATTTTGGTACCCTTGTTATTAATGGTTCAACAAGATATCAAGCAGCTGTATCACAATATCATCACCCAACGATCAGCTTCATTTACTGGGGTCAGGAAAAATGAAATCTAACCTATCTATCAACGTGTTATTAGTTGAGGATGACAAGGAGCTCGCCGCTTCAGTTGCAGAGTTTCTCGAATTTGAAAGTATCAAATGTGACCATGCTTACAATGGGTTGAGTGGCTTTTCGCTCGCAAAACAAAATCACTACGATGTTATTCTCCTTGACCTCATGTTACCTAAAATTGATGGTTTTACTGTCTGTGAAAGACTTCGAGACAACGGTGATGACACACCTATTTTGATGCTAACGGCAAAAGATACACTGGAAGACAAAGAAGCTGGCTTCAATGCTGGCACCGATGACTACTTAATCAAGCCGTTTGCAATGAGAGAACTCGCCTTACGCATCAAGGCACTCTCTAAGCGAAGAAGTAGCCAACAAAAAAGGTTAGTACAAGGTGACTTAGCCTATGATCTAGAAAGCCAACAAGTATCAAGATCAGGGCAAGTCTTAGACTTAAATCGACTCAACCTAATGCTTTTAGAGCTCCTCATGCGCCGCAGCCCACAAGTGGTTAGTCGAAGAGAAATAGAAGAATGTTTATGGCCAAATGACGCACCAGAAAGTAACAACATCAAAGTGCAAGTTTATCAACTGAGACAAAAAATCGATAAACCTTTTGAATCTAAGTTAATTGAAACGGTTGTTGGTCAAGGTCTGAGAATCAAAGAGTAACCATGAACATGAAAAAGAGCTTCCCAATACGCGGGCATCTAACAGCCTTCTTCTTGGGTTTATCACTGCTGACGGCCTTACTGTTTGGCGAACTGTTAATTCGCCACTTTGAATATGGGATAGAAGATTCAGTAAAAATGCGACTCGCCAGTGAATGGTTGAGCTTTAACGAAGTACGCCTTATAAATCCAGAGGCAAAACTACCTAAGTCTTACGTGGTGTCATTTTATTATGACCAATTGCCTAACATAAAGGTCGATGATAAAAATGTACTTCGGGATGTAACACTAGAAAACAACGAATTCACTGTCGTCTTCGTTGATGAAACGGTTACCAACGACATCAAGAAAGAGGCTGTCTTTGGTGTCTACCGTTTTGCTCTCGAAGACGGACGATTGGTATTCGGTGTAGCTCGATACGACTACCGTCTGATTGGCGATACCATGGACATGTGGTTCGAACATCGCTTTAACCTCATTCTCTACATAGCTCTTAGCTATATCTGTTTCATTGTAATGGCACTTTGGCTCTACAGTTATCGAGTCGGAAAAAAAACCGAACAACTCGTCCAATGGTCAGAAAGTGCGTCCAACGACTTATTGGCGAACCCAGCTCCCAACTTTAAATTTAGTGAGTACAATCGAGTTGCGCTTTATCTCGAAAAGGCACTAAGTAAGAATGCGCAATTGGTAGAAAGAGAGCAGCGTTTTCTGTCTCATGCTAGTCACGAATTGAGAACACCTATTGCAATCATACGAGCAAATATGGAGATATTAGAGCGCATTTCCCTATCCTCAGATTTACAGCGACCAATCAGCCGTATCGACCGTGCTAGTACCAACATGCAACAAATTACCGAAACTATGCTTTGGCTAGTCCGAAAAAGTGAAACCCCTCCGAATCAGAGCTCAGTATCGGTAGTCGCTTTGTTGGATAATTTGATAGAAGAGTTGGAGTACTTAATTCAAGGTGAAGAGATCGACATCATCCGTAATTACGCTCATGCCCCAACAGTGGAACTCCCAGAGACTCCAATCAAAATTGTCGTTGGCAATCTCATTCGTAACGCCTTCCAATACACACATTGCGGCACGATTAATATCTATTTTGAACAAGACAGCATAGTGATCAAAAATATCAATACACAAGAACTTGATCTGCCATTCCAGGATAGCTTTGGCCTAGGGCAGGATTTAACCGAAAAAATATGTAACAAGTTAGGGTGGCACCTTGAATCTGAGGAAATTAAGGGAGGCTTGTGGGCTAGGCTTCATTTACCGACTGGGAACAAGTCAGTACTTTTCGATAATTAGTTATTCTACAATCAAAATTTCTAACGAAGTTATCGAGATTTTTAACAAGCAAGGGTGACCCGTTATTTACTATAACGGTGCAAGTTATATCAACAAAAAGTATAAACAAAAAAGGGCTAACAAATATGCTAGCCCTGAAATAACTATGATTCTGTCGTCAGTTAATTAAAAGTGGTAGCTTGCACCAATACTCATAAAATAACCACTAGAGTCGTAGTATTCGATATTTGAATTGTTATTAGAATAACCAGCTAATGCGTTGAACCCCCAATCTTCCCAGCCCAAAACATCCATATTTTCATAGCCAAGCGTTGCGCTATATTCATTATCTTCACGTGTTTTCTTAAAAACTGGATTGGATGCATCAAATGAACGGTAGCTGTAATCAGCATTCACCGAAAATGCATGGTCGTCCACCATCATTATGTAGGTTAACGAGCTTGAGTAGTAAGAGAACGAAACGGCTTCACCATCCGCAAGATGTTTTTGATAAGATAATGATGGCTCAATAAAAGAGGTTTCAGTGACTGGCGCCTCCATTGATAGGCTTACATAATAGCCTTTAGCATCACGTTGGAGCACGCTTGTAGGCACTCCAAGGTGAGCACCCGATTTATCATTCTTAATATCTTGCTTGTAGACAGCGAAATCACCTGATAAACCAACATCTAATAAGTTATCGAGTTGTACACGAAAGGTATCACCAGAGATATCAGTTGTCTTCCTCGCAGTATTGGTTATAAATGGGTCTTCCCATACTTCACCACTTGCGATTGTTGGAAGATAAGAGAACGATACGACCGATTCGTTGCCATATTCCAGTGCGTAACCGAATTCAAAAGCAAAAACACCTTCAATAACATCGCCTCGCGATGATCCTATAAATACTTGTTGGTCGTTATCTGAGCCAAAGGTATAACGTATCTGCCCTAACGGTTCAATAAGCGCACTCGATTCAGTCTCTCCCTTACTGTTCAAACTGCCTTTTTTTACAGCATCAGAGTTATCGGTTTCACTACCAAACCCCACTAATATTCCAACCTCTCCTCCCCAGCCAGGCTCACCAAGTTCAGCCAATACATTTGCACTAAACAAAACCCCTAGAGTCATTAACATGCGGTAATTCATCGCAACTTCTCCTTATAAAAGTTGCTGATAGTTTGCCGACTCGGAGGTAAACACAGGGTGAATAGGGATACTTAATTGGCAAAGTATATAGGCTACATATGCAATAAAAGTTTAACTAGTAAATCATTTATATCTGGACCTACAAATATCTAAAAATAGAAATGAGTTCCTATTCCATAAATGTTTCATTAGTTTTTACATCTAGATAAATTTTATTTTCAAGAGACAGCCCACCACAATAAATAAAATAAACGTCTCGGTTACTGTATTTAACTGATTTAACCCAACCGCCTAACTCTTCAAAATCACTTGGGTCGCATTCCCCTTCAGAGATAAGCTTAGCCACCGTATTGCGGAACTCCTCTTGATAGAGCTTAAGATCATCGGATTTAGCCAAGTATGAATCTAATATCTCTCTGCTTTCTTGCTCAGAGATAATCACTTCATCATTAGATAGCCCAGACATTGAAATCCATTCCGCCGTCTGTGGACCACCTTCCTTTAAAACAATATAGTCAGAGATACGAGCCCATTCGCCTTGCTTCTCTAATAGCTCGACCTTTTCACCCTTATAAAGATAGTCGGTTATCAAACCATCAATTTCGGGCTGCTCGACTACTTTAAGTTTTCTATCCAAAACGTAGAACTCAGTCTGTTCTGGCTCAGGCTGAGGATCTATGAGGGATGTAAGATCAGAATCAGATTGTGTCGTAGCTTCTACAACTGCCTCTTCTTCTTTCTCTGGTGGAGTTGGATCTGTTTTCATGACGAAGAAGTAGTACGCGGCCCCTCCTCCGCCCAATATTAATAACACAAGTAAAGCGATCAGCGCTTTTTTCATCAAATCCACCAGCTCTTCCGTTTTAGGTATGTCTCAAGTGTACATCAACTCATGTTGCTGCTCATCTATACTCTTAATAGAGAGCGAGTTAAGTAGAGGTAAATCATGAATTTTTTGGTGAAGGTTGTCATTATAAGTGTACCTCTGAGTGCCGATATCGCGTTAGCAGACCATTGTGACCGTGAAAATTGGCAAACACTGTTAGATCGCCAGCTATCATTTGAAGAACGCTATAATCAATACACTAAAGAATTTAACCAAGTTCTCTCGACCTATGAATCACAAACGTTGCTATCTAAACATTTCAACGAAAAGCAGATCATTGGACTTTGGGCAAAGTACGAACAAAGATTTAATGTGCAGCTCAAAAGTCATATGAATACCGCTTATGATGTCTCTGAGGTTCTATTAAAACAGGCGTATATTGTGTCTACAGAACTAGATGGGGCGGAGTCTCTAACGCATTCGTGGCAAACCATAGCTAAACACTGCGCTAAAGCAAGACTACCGCGTCAAACAGAAAGTGCACAGGTACACGTACAAAGCTCACAATCACTCTCGCAAGATCTTCATACACTCAGTAAAAAATTTCGTCAGCTCTCTTCAAAATACCGTAAAGAAGCGACGATGATTGACGAAGCTCGCCACACAAACCAACCAATAAACGATGTACAAAACTAAAATGATTACTCACTTGCTCAACTTGATTACCCCAATAATCATAGTTCGAACAAATCAACACATTCAGAAAGATAATCAATCAAAGCTTTATCAATAAGTTGTAAAAGTAATGTGCTAACTATCAACAATGACGTTCACTTTCCGACCAATGCAAGCAACTATGTGAGATATTCATCACAAAATAGATTTACAAACGCCAGAAAATTGTTATCATGATTCTTCATATAACTTAATAACAATAAATATTTTGGCTAGGTAATATGCAAAAAACTATGGCTTTCAACTGCTTGAGTAACACGGAAGGGACTGCAGAGATAAGAGGTAAACTTTTATCTGTCGCTAAACACATGGAAGAGTTCGGTTCAGTAAGTGAGCTAGAGCTATGTAAGATATTTGGAGAGACGATTTGGAATGACGGTGTGGATTATCATTCACATGCTTTTTCATTCAGAATCAACGCTCAAACCGGGGATTGTTCAATCTCTCACTTTAAGTATCACTAAGTTTTGCACCTATCATATACGGAGTACCTTTCACGAGGTGCTCCGTTTTTTATTGTTGCGTATCCGCATTTGTCAGATAGCAGTTAATAGCGACCGTACTTCCTATTAGTCATAAAATCATTTCTTTTTCAGCTCATGTCATCAGGCAGCGTGTCACCTACCTACGGCTTAGTCGGTATAAACTGTTAGTTCGTATAGACAGTTTGTTCGTATAAACCGTTAGCTCGTATAAACAGTCAGTCCGTATAAACCGGAAGTGGCGCATTGCCTTTCACTTGCCTAATCGCAAGATGGGTATGTATGTCTTTTACGTTGGAGAGTCGCTGTAGCTTTCTGGTAAATGCTTCGTAAGCCATCAAGTTAGGGCTGACAACTTCTAACAAGTAATCATAAGCCCCAGATACAACGTGGCAGCTGATGACCTCTTCCATCTCGACAACCGCTCTTTCAAATTTATCAATCGACACTTCTTGGTGGTTGTTCAAGCTCACCTCAACAAACACGCTCATTGCGATGCCGACCTGTTCCCGTGACAGGCTCACACGGTAACCATCAATAATCCCTTTTTCTTCCAGTCTTTTGATTCGCCTCGCGCATGGTGAAGCCGATAAGCCAACTTCATCAGCTAACTCAGCCGTGGTTAGCCTGCCGTCTTTCTGAAGCAACTCAAGAAGATGTCTATCAATCCTATCCATAGCAAATACCAATTATTGGTTAAATTCATTAACAATTGGCAAGATATTAGCAGAAATCATCAATTACACCTCAAGTTAGAACAAAACTTGCCAACCTATGGCACACCAAGTACCCCATAATGAGTCATCACCCACTTTCCTTGTTTACTATGAAGCTTGGCTATTTATCTATTACTGTCACTCTGCTCATCTGGGCGAGCTTTTTCCTTTCTCTTAAAGGCGGCGCAAATTCAGATTTAACACCTGCAGACATCGCACTGACTCGATTCCTCATACCAGCATTGGCGCTATTACCTTTGTTGTGGAAAGCACGTAGCACGATCGCTGCTGTCCCGAATCGATACTTGGCCGGTATGTTTGTGGGGTGCGGGCTACCTTATTTACTCGTTGCAGGGACAGCCATGCAGTTTGTTCCGGTATCACACGGGAGCGCCTTGGTTCCGGGAACGCTTCCTCTGTTCGTAACAGGGATCGCTGTACTCTTTTTTAAGCAGCCACTTAGCCGACACCGTGTCGTTGGTTTAGGTTTGGTTTTGCTTGGGATATTGTTGTTTCTGGGAAGTAGCCTAACCAGCTTCAATTTTGAACACACCAAAGGTCACTTGTTATTATTGTGTGGCAGCTTAATGTGGGCGACTTTTACCATCTCAGCACGTGTTGCCAATCTTAATGCACTTGTGAGTGCAGGTTTCATTTCATTCGGTTCCACTTTACTATTGCTGGTCCTCATCATGACAGGAACCCTCCCTAGCCATTTGATGGACACACCAATTTCTCAATGGCCAGTTACTGAGCTTGCTGTGCATTCAGCTGTGCAAGGTGTGGGCGCCGGCTTAATCGCGGCATTCACATATTTATATGCTGTTAATACTTTAGGGGCTGAGCGCTCTGCTGCTTTTGGCAGTGTAACACCCGCTGTTGCAACCTTGTTGGCGATCCCACTGTTCAACGAAATTCCAGATACGATGACTTGGTTAGCACTTGGTTCGATTTGCATCGGCAGCTTGGTCGCGAGCAATATTTTCATGAAGCATGACAAGTCTATGCAGTATCAACCGCCAAGCCATAGCAAAGCCTGAGGCTGCGTTTAAATCAACGTACCGTTGCCCTAAGCATCGATCTTAGGGCTTGTAGTACATAGATAAGCCCACAAACGTAGGCTTATCTAAAATCTGCTTTTTCTGAGATCACTTCTCCATTAAACTGTCCGACCTTTTTGCAGATCCAAGAGAACACCATGCAACGCGATTACACTTTAACTTGCTTAAACAACATGCCTCGTGAAGAACTAGAAGAATTTAGTTTAAGAATGATTCATCGCCTTGTCCCTGAAGATGCAATGACGGAACTGTTTACGTTCGAACAGGAAGAAGTGACCAATGAAGAACGTATGCAATCAGCAAAGTTTGATGCGATGTTGCGAATGACAGCAATCGCGCTGAGTGAAGTGAATCTTGCGTTTAGTGAGTCGGATAACTCACAACAAAACATCGAACGCATGACTCGACTATTGCTTTGGCACTTCTATGCAATGTCGTTCAACCTTGAGCAAGCGATCAGCCTTGAAATTCACTGTGACAAAGTCGAGAAGATTTTGTTGAAAGCACCGACAGAAGCATTTGGTTGGGTCAAAGAACTCACAGAGTTGCTTCACTTCTATGCTGAGGTAAATGAAGGCAAAGAAAACGGATAGACTCGAATATCTCCGAATCGAAGGCAGACAGAACTATACCGAAGGCAAGTAGAAACTTTGCTGAAATGAGTTCTCTGCCTTTGTTGTTTCTAACACGCTATGATGCAACATCAGTATCGACTGAGCGATTTTGGTGCCAATACCTAACGAACCATTAGGTGCTTCTAGTTCAACTTCATTATGGATAACGACCTTCACCCGTTTTGAATCCGATTCTAAACCTACATCTAACGACACCATTGTTCCGCTCGGGCTATGCCTCAACGCATTATCTAGCAGATTCAAGAGCAGCCTCTCAAGCAAATCACCATCACCTACAGCCTTGATTCCTTTAGGCATATTGACGTTCAACTCAACATTCTTGTGGCGATACTGGCTTTGTATCGTTTCCAAGCATTCGTTCATCAACATATTGAAATCGATTGAAGCGTATTGATATGTAGGCACAGGATTATCATTCTTGGCGCTGTCGAGTAGTGAATGGAGCTGTTCAGACAACTTGTTGCCATTGCGGTAGGCGACGTCAATCAACGGATCTGATTGAGGATTTTTAATCTTCCACGTTTCTAAATAACCAAGCACACTGGAAAGCGGCGTTTTCAAATCATGACTGAGCTGTAATAAGCTTTGTCTGCGGTGTGATGACTGATACTCAAGCTGCAAGAATTGTTGTTGAATGTGTTTCGCCATCAGTTGATAAGAACGTGCGATGGGCACCAACTCTGGTACTTGATGGACAAAGTTAGGTTCCAATCTAAAATCTTGCTCAGCTTGTTGCTGCAATTTATTGGTTACCGCCTCAATTGGGTTCAACAGACTACGTTTCACTAGCAAATAAGCTCCAATCGCAAAGCCAAATATAGAAACCAGCACAAGGCCTGCAAGCGCAATGTATGGTGTATCAACCTGAGAGTTGGTGATCACAGTATGGCGATTACTTCCTATCACCACATACAAATACCCCACGGTTGAACCTAACTCTTCAATCGCTGCTACAGAAAATACTTTAGGAGAGCCTGGGTTGATCGGGTCTTCGCCTAAAATGGGATATGGCTCGTCGTTTAAGAAATGTTGAATGGGTGCTAGGTCTATCTGATTCGCTAACACAGTGCCTTCCGGTGCAGCATGAGTCGTAATATTGCCCTGACTATCAAGAAAATAAATATCGAAATCCGGCCCTATCAACATCAAGGTATGGAATATAGATTTGAGTGCTTTGGGGTTGTAGTCGGTCCCAATCATGAGAGGATTATCATCACGCATATGCACCGAGAGCTCTTTATGTAAGCTCTGCTTGGTTCTTTGTTCTATGGTCTCTTTTTGCCAATGATAGGTGTAGGCGATGACCACACTCACCAATAGAAACCACAAGCTGGTAAACAACACTAAGCGCGACTTAAAACTCATGCTTACTCCTTAATGACTTCTGTTTCTATTAATGAACTTAAAAAGCGAGAATCAAACCCTAAGCCTTCGACTCAAACTTATACCCAACACCCCAAACAGTCTTGATGAAGTCATCATCGCTATTGGGCATAGCAAGCTTGGTTCGCAAGCGATTGACGGTGCTACAAACGGTGTGGTGGTAGCCTGAATGGTTGGTGTGCCATACATGATCAAGCAGCTCATCTTTGCTATACACTCGACCCGGACGGGTGGCTAAGAAATGAAGTAAAGTAAATTCTGTCGCGGTCAACAAGACATCTTGGTTATTTAAAGAAACCTGATGACGCTCCGGTTGAATGGTAAGGCCACCAAAACTCATCACAGATTCCGTTGTTGGAGCCTCTTTGATTGTGGCTTCTGCATGATTAACCCGACGTAAGACATTACGGACACGAGCTTGAAACTCAAGCACACTGAATGGCTTGGTGATGTAGTCATCGACACCGACTTCTAAGCCAGAGACTTTATCCAGTTCAGCGTCTCTTGCTGTGAGCATCAACACGGGAGTCCAATCTTCTTGCTGACGGATCATCCGACAAAAGTCGAGTCCGTCACCATCAGGTAAGCCTCGATCGAGCACGACTAGATCAAACTGACCATCCAGATATAGAGCCTGCGCTTTTTCAATCGTATTGGCTCTTTCGACATGATGACCTTGGAACTTAAGATGCATCTTCACCAGTTCAGCTAAGTCATCATCGTCTTCAATCAACAATATGTTTGCCATCAAATTTACCGCAGCATTATTCATGATCCCTGCTCTATTCGGAGTCTACCCACCTTTCAATTGACCGGAACAGAACAGGAATTCTTTCATCGTGCTTTCAACCCTATTATTCAGTTCGAGTAATAGTGATTCTTGCGCCTGGGTTAAGGAAGCGGTGGTTGCCACTTAGTGCCGACGTCGTCAGGCCATCATCTTGGCTTATTACGCCTGCATGGAAGCTCACTACATCCGTGTCATTTCTTGTAGTGTTAAAGCCTTCACCACCACCGGCAGGTCCCGGAATCGTTGCAGCAAACTCGTCATTCAGCTCAGTCCCCGAATCCCAAACATTCATGTTCATGACAAAGGTGTCACCCACCGCTAATGACTTGAGCGACAAACCGGATTCACCAACAAACGCATCATTAGTGTTCACCAACATGGAAGCGATGGAGAGGTAGTCTTCTTGGTTAGGATTGACACGGATTGAAACAGTGTCGCTTTCACCAGAAAGAATCAGCCCATTGCCAGAGATACCTTGATAAACATTGGCGTCACTGTCGCTGAGTGCAAGCAATTGAGCATTACTACCCCCTTCCGCTAAGTATTCAAGTTCGACCGAGGCACTTTGCCCGACTTCAAACAGATTGAAGGTATTATTGTGAGTCAACACTGCGAGCGGTGACATTGGTTGATTGGGCGTGAGGTTCGTAACACTCACATCATAGCGATAGTAATCGTCGTCATCGTCCGGACAACCTGCTAACACAGCTACTGATGCAGCGATAAATAGAATTCTAGCTTTCATACATCCCCCTTACTTCACAACAATGGTGATAGTTGCAACAGGGTTTAACCAACGATGACTACTGCTATCGAGGTCACTGATACCGCCCGCCGCGTCACTATCACCAATGTTACCCGGATGAATATGAACCTTAGCGTTTGATACTGTAGTTTCTACACCAGAGCCTCCAGCGCCAAAGGTAATGAATGGAGGGTTCGGCATACTGCCCGCCAGCTCATCATTGGCTTCTGTACCCGCGTCATAACCATTTAGAGTCACTTTATAGGTGCCCGCTTGAGTTGGGATTTTCCAACTGTCTAAGCCAACAAAACCGTCGTTGGTTGGCAGCAGCATTGCACCCAATGACAAATAAGCTAAATCACCAGTGTCGATATCAAACGTCGTTGCGACTCCTGGATTAAGAATTCCGGTAGCTGGATTCTCAACCACCACACCACCCGCGTTAGCAATGACACCAGATAAACCTGAAATATCGCCACCTTCGGCCATCGATTCCAATTCCGCAGAAGCACTCTCACCCGTTCTAAACATGAACAAGCTGGAGTCATGAGCTGCTGCCAAAATAGGCGTAAAGTAGATCCCTTTCGTTGCGTTGGTAACGGTCACCTCAAGCTCTGCAGCCTGAACTTGAGCAGCTCCGAAGGCCAACATAGCCGAGCTAATCACTAAGCTGATTTGAGTACGTTTATTCATTTTGATTCCATCCTTTATCGAGTCCTATCGTTGCCAACAAAACGAATAACAGTGATATACCGTTACCTTTGCCAGAACGAACTGTGGTGTTGTTGACTCTAAGAATGGCGATCAAATCTATCAGCAACTTCATTTAATTCTCATAAAACTCTCACAAGTTTCTTCAAACTTATTACCACCCAGAAAAACAGACATAAGAGACTAATATATAAATAGAAACTCTCGTTATAAAAATGAGAGTTACACAAGGAACCATGGTTCTAGAATAGCGTAGACCAAACGCAAAAAGGCCCAATCGATATACCGACTGGGCCTTTCACTGATGTATAAAGCTTCTCTCAGGAAGACTCTATTCGCTTCCAACTGAGCTAGCCGAACAACACCAATTTAGAATGCGTAGTTTGCGTCAACAAGTTCGCTTACTTCAACTTTGCTTACTTCTGCGCGAGCTTCAAGCCACTGCGCTACTTGCAGTTGCTCTGCTTCTGTCACTGAACGGTAGCGCTCAATAGAACATAAGAAACCTTCGAACAGCTCTAAACCACCGCCGCCAAAGCACAGGCCGATGCTGTCGATAAAATCGATAAACTCATCGATGAACACATCGTATTGGTCAAAATCAGCAATCGAAGTCGTGCAGCTTACTTCAAAACCTAAAATAGCGAATTCACCTAGGTATAGCTTCTTGCGTAGGCGACGATTTTTGTTTTCGATTTTATCTAATTTCATAACTGTCTCTCTTTTCATTTGATAAAGCATTTATACACAGTTCCTCGTTAATTCCCAAGAGTTTTGTATTACATGAGAGGCTTAACAGGAAAAATCGTGCTGCAGAAACAAAACCTTAATCAAAACTATAAAAATCTGTCACTTAACTGCTTCACGATTGGTCACACATTGACCCAACTTATTAACTCAATAGTTGATAACTGGGCGAGCCATGAATAACGAATAATAAAGTCAGCCAATAGGAAGCAGTCCCGATGAGCAAGGAAACATTTGATAGTATTCGTTTTAACAAGAGCAACAACAAGCCCTTCGAAGAAGTTCTAGATGCGAACCTTTCAAGAAGAAATGTTCTGAAAAGCGGTTTAGGCATCAGTGCAATGACCGCATTTGGCGCGTTTGGTTTAGCAGGCCACAGCACGGCTAACGCTGCGACAATACAAGCAACAGGCGCACAAAAAAGCACTGCAACACTTGCCTTCGAATCGGTTAAAGGCTCATTGACAGACAGCGTAGTCGTACCAAAAGGTTACACGGCACAAGTTCTGGTTCCTTGGGGTACTCCGCTTAACAAGCAAGGCAATGCTTGGTTAAAAGACGGCACCAACAATGCACAAGATCAAGCCAACGCATTAGGCATGCATCACGATGGCATGCACTTCTTCCCACTTAATGGCAACAGCAATGATGGCTTGTTGGTGATCAACCACGAATACATCGACCAAAAAGCGCTGCACGCTAATGGTCCAACATACGATGAAGGCAACCGCCCTAGCCTTGATGAAGTACGTAAAGAGATCAACGCGCACGGCGTGAGTGTGGTTCGCGTTAGGCTTGAAGACAATCAATGGGTAATGGTCGATAACGATCCATTAAACCGTCGCTACACAGGTGCAACCGTGATGGATCTATCTGGCCCTGTTGCCCACAGTGAATTCACCAAAACAAAATTCTCACAAGACGGCAGCCAAGCTCGCGGCACGCTGAACAACTGTGGTAATGGCTACACGCCATGGGGCACTTACCTAACGTGTGAAGAAAACTGGCCGGGTTATTTCGTTAACAAAGGCGAGACAACGCCAGCACAAGAACGTATTGGTATCGCAACCGACAAAACACGCTATGGTTGGGACACGCTTTCTGGCAACCAACAAGAACGACTGGACGAGTTCGCGCGCTTTGATGTCACACCAGCAGGCGAATCAGCAATGGATGACTACCGTAACGAAGCACACGGTCACGGCTACATCGTTGAAATCGACCCATACACAGCGAACTCTCGCGCTAAGAAACGTTCAGCATTGGGTTGTTTCCGTCATGAAGGTTGTACGTTTGGCAAACTTACTGAAGGTGAGCCAATTGTGTTCTACTCTGGCCACGATTCTCGTTTTGAATACCTGTACAAGTTCGTTTCTGAAGCGAAATGGGACCCGCGTGACGCAGAGCCGAGTAATCGCCTAAGTGCAGGTGACAAGTACATGGACAAAGGCACGCTGTATGTAGCTAAATTCAATGATGATGGTTCAGGTACTTGGCTACCGCTAACTCTGAGTAGCAAGACCACAAACGGCGGCAAGCTAGGTGATTCATTTGATTCTCAAGCAGCACTTATCATTAATACCGCAGGCGCAGCTGACCTTGTAGGCGCAACGCCAATGGATCGCCCTGAATGGTGCTCTGTTGACCCAATGACAGGTACGGCTTACCTAACGCTGACTAATAACAACAAGCGTAAAGAAGCGAACTCTGCGAACCCTCGCGTAGACAATAAGTTTGGCCATGTTATCCGTTGGGATGAAGGCAAAACAGCAGGGGAATTCGATTGGGATATCTTTGTATTTGGCTCTCCAGCAGTAGAAGATAAGTCTATCAACCGCTCTGGCTTAACAGACATGAACCAGTTTGCTAGCCCAGATGGATTAGCGTTTGATGCTCGCGGCATTTTATGGATTCAGACGGATAACGGCGCAGACGAAGTCACGGGCTACACCAATGACCAAATGCTGGCAGTGGTTCCATCTCAGCTAACGGATGACAACGGCAACAGCGCAGTCATTGATGCAAACAACCAAACGCAACTTAAGCGCTTCTTTGTGGGTCCAAACGGTTGTGAAGTAACAGGCTTTACCATCAGCCCAGATTTCAAATCGCTATTTGTAAACATTCAACACCCTGCTAACTGGCCATCTTCAGAAGATGCAACGGCACAAACTCAAGGCAATGTTCGCCCAAGAGCATCTACGGTTGTGATTCGCCGTGAAGACGGCGGTGAAATCGCGGTTTAATAAGCAAATCTAGCTAAGATCAACAACCTTACTGGTATCTAGTTTCTGTTCGCTAGCTATATAAAATCAAAAAGAGCGATAAGGCCAAATGCCCTATCGCTCTTTTTATATTCTATTCAATCTTGGATTTAAGTAAGAATCTGAACCTTCAGCTCATCATCTTCCCCAAAAGCCATACTAAGTACGCGTCATCCTCGAGGAGGAGGATCTCTAACCGTTATCGCTAGCTCACGAACAACCACACACCAACGCCCATCATCAACGTACCTGCTATACGGTTCATTAACTTAACGTTATCGGCTTTACCCAGCATATGCTTTAAGCTCTTTCCGCCTGTCGCGTATAAGGTCATGCAAACAAACTCAGAAACCAGAATAATCGACACTAAAATCAACAACTGCGGCGCTAAGTCTTTATTACTGTTAATGAAAGGAGGCAATAAGGAAATCATAAATGCCCAGCCTTTAGGATTTGCGATTGCCGTTACGAAGCCTTGCACCACCAAATCCCAATCATTACTGACTTTTGTTGTTTGGTTATCAGTGCTGATCGCAAGCTTGCCTCTTGAACGCCACATCTGAACGCCTAAATAGAACAGATAAGCTGCACCGACAAATTTGAAGCCCGTAAATAGCCACGGGTAGTTCAACATGATAGATGCAATACCCAATACCGCAGCAATAGAAACCACAGCTACACCGGCCAGTTCACCGATCATCATCCATAATGTACGTTTGTATCCAACACTCATTCCCAGTGTCAACGCCAAAGTCATACACATTCCGGGCGTGATTGACACAAAGAAAAACGTGGGAATAAAAGCCCAAAGTAGTGCGCTATCCATATTATTACCTTACTGGCTTATTTTTATTTAGTGGCTTTGGCTTCTTGATCGGACTTGAAATGAAGCGATATTGAAACGAAGTAGTGATGACAATAACCAATATTGCGAACAATACAAACAAAAAGAGCCACATAACAGTGGCTCTTTTCAATCATCAACCGTAATTACTTACGACGGTTTTTAATTCGCTTCATCATAGTCAAACGACGTTCAGCGCTTGCTTGATCTTGTGGCTCTTCGTTTGCGTTGTTCTTACGACCCTGACGGTTTTTGTACGCCGATTTAGTGTTCAGCTTCTCGATGTAAGCATCACGTTTCTTCGGCTCGTAACCCGGTTGCTCAACACGGCGAATACGTTGTTGAATCAGTTTTTCAACTTGAACAACAGTCAGCTCTTCTTCGCGGTTAACGAAAGAAATTGCGTGACCTTGTTTTCCAGCACGACCTGTACGGCCAATACGGTGAACGTAATCTTCCGCCAGGAAAGGCATGTCGTAGTTAATTACGTGCGGTAAGTCTTCGATATCAAGGCCACGAGCCGCAACGTCGGTTGCTACCATCACACGAGCTCTACCTTCTTTGAAGTCATCCAAAGCACGACGACGAGCACTTTGCGCTTTATCACCGTGACAAAGTACCGCTTTAATGCCGTCAAGCTTGAGCTCTTTAACTACATCGTTTGCTGTTTCTTTGTAGTTCACGAAAACAAGCACTTGGCGCCAGTTTTTACGACCGATCAGCTCAGAAAGTAGCTCTGTTTTACGCTCTTGATCAACTGGATACACCACGTGACCAACAGTTGCAGCCGTTGAGTTTTCACGCTCAACACTGATACGTTTTGGTTTACGTAGAATATCAACAGACAGTTGGTTCAACTGAGTAGAAGTCGTTGCCGAGAACATCATGATTTGCGGTGATGTCTCTACATCCAACATGATCTTACGAACGGCATTGATAAAGCCCATATCAAGGATACGGTCAGCTTCATCAAATACTAGAAATTCTAGGTTTGCGATAGACACGTTACCCGCTTCTAAGTGCTCCTCTAAACGGCCAGGTGTTGCAACCAAAATATCCACACCCAGTTCTAATTGACGAACTTGTGAAGACATTTTGTTACCACCGTAAACCGCTGAAACGCTTAGTTCAGTGTATTTAACGTAGTCTTTGATGTTTTGAGCGATCTGCGCAGCGAGCTCACGAGTTGGAGCAAGAATAAGGCCGCGAGCCGTTCCTCTAGACGCCTTTTTACCGCTGTTCAAAAGGTGTTGGATAACAGGCAATGAGAATGCCGCTGTTTTACCCGTACCGGTTTGAGCAGTAGCAAAAATATCATGGCCTTTACGAGCCATTGGAATCGCTTTTTGTTGAATTGGAGTGAGTTTTTCATAACCACACTCAGTCAACGCTTTGACTAATTCAGGAGCAAAACCTTGAGAGGAAAATGACATTGTTACGGGTTCCTTAAGCAGACAGCCTACATTCTTATTTCAGCCGAGCACTATAAAGTAATTAGAGTGATTTATCTCACATTTATCGTGATATAACGCAAACTTTCTCATTTAATCTGGTGTTTACCGTGCCTTCAACGAGGTAAACACCAAGATCATCGCTTCAAACAACCAAAACAGGGCTATTTGATACCACACAGCTTGAGTAGGATCTGCTCGAGATCGCCCCAAGGCATTAACTGCGAGTCGATCACTTCCAGTCGAGATTCGAAGCCATCAAGGGAAATTTCATTCACTGACACGACTTGATTCGCCACGTTAAACGCGTAGCAACCTTGATCGGTGTTTACCACTGCTTTTACACGCTCAGCCGTCAAATCAGACAACATTGAGAACAGCGCATCAAAATCAAATTTGTGTTCAGCGCCAAACAACCAGCCACAACTAAAGTAGCCCTGCCCTTTGTTCTCTTTGCGGATAAAAGCTTCGCCTGGAGGAAGTTGGAATTGAGGTTCTTGTTCAGCGTGATCATGATGGTGTGATTCAAGATGAGATGAAGCACTGCCATATACCCTTTCAATGTCCAACACTTCCAATGGCACTTCACCATCGTGAATCAGTTTATGGAACACTTTTGCAGGTGTTTGGTCAGTCACCCAATCATTGAATGCGTCGATGTCTTCAGAATGAACAAGGTCAACCTTAGTACCAAGAATCACATCTGCACTGTCCAGTTGGTCATTGAAATTCTGATTCAACGTGTACTTTTCATTGGACAGATTGCGTGGGTCAACCAAACCAAGCGTGGCTTTTAAATCAACATAAGGTGTGTATTGCTCTGAAGTCAGCGTCGCAATAACCTGCTTTGGATGACCAAGGCCTGTTGGCTCAATCAATAAGCGATCCGGCTTTTGACGCAGCAAGGCATTAATACCTACCGACATAGGAACACCTGCAGTACAACACATGCAGCCACCCGGAACTTCTTTAATCAAAGCACCTTGGTCTGTCATTAATGCGCCATCAATGCCGATTTCGCCAAACTCATTAACCAGGACAGCCCAGTTTTCATTCTCAGGTTTATTTTTTAGAAGGTTCAAAATAGCGGTCGTCTTACCGACACCTAGAAAACCCGTAATTATGTTTGTAGGAACTTTTTTGGTCATATCAGTTCTCCTTTTTTAAGGAGTATATACACAATCATGGAGAAATTGACCCCAATCGCTTGTTTATACGGAGAATGATCTAAGCCAGAAGTTGTATGAGTGTCACTAGAAAGGGGGAAACGATGAAAAATGAATGCTCCAGACGAACTAAAGGCGTACTTGAAGTACGCCTCACTCTCGTTACTCAATCGTGAGTTCGCGAATCAGGAAGCCTTAAATATCGACCTGAACAATTAACGAGAAACTAAAACTTTGTATCTGAATCCATCCAAATTGTGTGTAAAACCTCACGTCTCCTTGCGGTTTGTTATGTTGCTTTACGATTTAACTATGGTTCATTTTTGGGGATATTCAAGGTGCCACCTGAGAATCGATCAAAATTGTGACGGTGATTCCACTATTGCCCATAGATTCCATTTATGTAACACGTATATTCCATAAATGAAATTCAACTTTGCATCTTTGCTGCTATAGGATATGCAGAGGAAGCGTATAATTTACTGAAGTCCCACCTCAACCCATTCAGGAGCCTTATCTCAATGACCAGAAGAGAGAAAATTAAGCTGTCCCTATTAGCCAAAATGCCAAGGGATGCTATTAATCAATTTCTCTCAAGAGATAAGACCCCAGCTTCAGTTCTGGTTCTTTCATGCATCGTTGGTGTACTTGCTGGTGTTGTTGGTACCTATTTCGAAGTCGCGGTTCATTTCATCACAGAAACTCGTACCGATTGGCTGAAAGATGAAATCGGTAGCCACTTACCACTTTGGCTTGCGGCCTTCCTTATCAGTGCTGCATTTGCCTTTATCGGTTATTTCCTCGTGCATCGCTTTGCTCCAGAAGCGGCAGGATCAGGGATTCCTGAAATAGAAGGCGCAATGGACGGTATGCGCCCTGTTCGTTGGTGGAGAGTATTACCAGTAAAATTCTTTGGCGGTATGGGTGCGTTAGGCTCAGGTATGGTGTTAGGCCGTGAAGGACCAACCGTTCAAATGGGTGGTAGTATCGGTCGTATGGTGACTGACATCTTCAGAGTAAAAGATGATGATACTCGACACTCATTACTTGCTTCAGGCGCTGCTGGTGGCTTAGCGGCTGCATTCAACGCCCCACTCGCTGGGATCATGTTTGTGGTCGAGGAAATGAGACCACAATTTCGCTACTCGCTCATTTCAATCAAAGCCGTCATCATTTCCGCTGTATCAGCCAATATTGTGTTTCGTTCGATCAACGGTCAGTCTGCTGTTATCACCATGCCGCAATACCAGCCACCTGAACTGGATGCGCTTTGGTTATTCTTATTGTTAGGTGTGTTGTTTGGCCTGTTTGGCGTGATTTTCAATAAATTGATTACACTCTCCCAAGATATGTTTGTGGCGATCCATAAGAACGACCGTAAACGCTATTTAATCACAGGTACCTTGCTCGGTGGCTGCTTTGGCCTGTTA
This sequence comes from Vibrio tasmaniensis, assembly GCF_024347635.1. Lineage (NCBI taxonomy): Bacteria > Pseudomonadati > Pseudomonadota > Gammaproteobacteria > Vibrionales > Vibrionaceae > Vibrio > Vibrio tasmaniensis. The sequence goes on along the minus strand of NZ_AP025511.1, from coordinate 1,239,611 downwards.
CTTCTTTATATTCCCGAATTGACTGGTGGTGGTATTGGTATCATCCCCAATATCACTAATGGCAATTACAGCACCAACGTATTGTTATTGATCTTCTTAGGGCGCGTTCTGACTACTCTGCTTTGTTTTGGTTCTGGTGCTCCCGGCGGTATCTTTGCACCAATGCTCGCACTCGGCACACTCTTTGGTTACGCATTTGGGCTTATTGCTGCGGCATTCTTTCCTGAATTGAATATTGAACCGGGTATGTTTGCGATTGCGGGCATGGGTGCTTTATTTGCTGCAACCGTGCGTGCGCCGATTACAGGTATATTACTGGTTATCGAAATGACCAATAACTACTACCTTATCCTGCCGTTGATCATCACTTGCTTGGGCGCAGTGATCATTGCGCAAATGCTTGGCGGTCAGCCAATTTACAGCCAACTATTGAACCGTACACTTAAAAACGAAAAATTAAGACAACAAGACCTCCCTCAGCAAGAGGAAGTTCGTTAATTACAAATGACTCATGAAACAAAAGCACACATTCAACGTGCTTAATGTCCCGATTCCGCATCAAAATCAAAAAAGCAAACGTTAAACTTGGTATCATCCACTCAAAATTAGTTGAACGCCCTCAACATCTATTGATGGCACAGCTATACGTTCTAACTAGAGCAAAAATTCTATTATCACTGATATTCTATAAGCACCCACATACTATAGATAACTAAGCTGGAGCAAGTCGTTGAACTGGAGAAGATTAACCCAAGTAAAAAATGTGCCGCCTTCTCAGGCGTCTTTAGCACTTGGTGTAATTGGACTAGGACAAGCTTGGGCATTATATCTCCCAGGGGTTGGTGAGATCATTCGCCCTTACCTTGCTGCTTTCGGTGCGCTGTTATTACTGCCCGTTTTACTTCGTTATCTCACCAGCTTTAATACCTTCATCAATGATATTCGCCATCCACTAAGCGGAAGCTTAATGGCGCCGATGAGCATGGCGTTATTGATTCTGTGTGACTACTTAGCCGAGATATCGCCAATAATCGCCTACCCAATTTGGTTCTGCGCGTTATTGCTGCACTTTACTATGATGGTGTTGTTCTTCGGTTTCCAAATCATCAATTTCAAAATGTCGAACATCGTTCCAAGTTGGTTTCTCTATCCAGTAGGCTTAATCAGTAGTTCATTGGCTGGCACACAGTTTGGCCACACGGTCTTTTCAGAAACACTGGCCGCGACGTGTATTGGTATCTACTTCTTTATGCTTCCCGTAGTGTTGTACCGTTTGGTTTTTGAAGGGAATTTACCTCGAAGAGCAAGACCAACATTGGCAATCATGGCAGCGCCAGTCAACTTATCGTTGGCCGCTTACTTGGTCAACTTTGATAATCCAGACCCGATCCTGACCGGCGCTTTAGCGGGTATTGCCATCACCATGACCCTGCTGATTTACTTGTGTTACATCCGCTTGATGCGCTTAAAGTTCCAACCTTCCATTGCTGCGGTTACTTTCCCATCGGTGATTAGCGCCATCGCCATGCATCGCTTAACCACCTTTTTCGGTGCTGAGTACCCACAATGGTATTGGCTGCACAAGTTTGGCTTCTTCGAACTGACCATCGCGACTATCTTGGTGATTTGGGTTGCTGGCGGCTATGTGAAAATGTACTGGCCTGAGTTTTTTGATTCTGATTACATGTCCAAAAAGGTTAAGCGTTCTTAAGTCGAACGCCTGAAGATCTTACCTTGATCACTCCCTACTCCAATATCCAATATCCAATATCCAATTATCGCTCGCTGGATAAACCAAACGAAAAAGGTCTCACAATGTGAGACCTTTGAATAGGCAAGGTTGTTAATCGATCAGGCGAGTATTACTAGACCTGCTGGGAGATCTTAGAAGTTAGCGTGAGGGCCAAAAACTTCGTAGTGTACGCGTGAGCGATCCACTTTAAGAGCGTCTAACTGCTCTACGATATTCTTCATAAAGCCAACAGGGCCACAGATGTAGAAGTCGCTCTCTTCAAAGCCGTTAGTATCAGAGATTGACGCTAGATCCATTTGACCCTCATGTGTGTTCTCACATGCAGACTCGTCTTTGTTCATGTACCACGTTTTCGCAGACCAACCGTTGTCGGCAACAATATCTTTCACGCGCGTCGTGAAAGAGTGCTGACCTACGTTTTCACAAGCGTGAAGATAAATAACTGGTTCGTTTTTCTGCTCGTTGTTCAAGAACTCAAGCATAGACTGCATTGGCGTTACACCAACACCCGCAGAGATAAGCGTTACTGGCTTGCTGCGTTCTTGGTACATAAAGTCACCCGCTGGTGCGTATAGGCTAACTTCATCGCCGATAGCAATGGTATCGTGCATGTGGTTAGAAACAACACCTTGCGTTTCTTGACCTTGGCCTTCACGCTTCACAGAGATACGGTAGTATTTTCCGTTCGGCTTGTCTGACAGTGAATACTGACGAATTTCGCTGTACTGCGCGCTTTCAGGCTTCACTTCAATACCGATGTATTGACCTGGTGTGTAATCCAGAACCTCACCGCCATCTTTTGGCTGAAGGATGAAACTTGTTACTAATGCTGATTCTTCAATTTTGTCCGCAATTACAAATGCGCGTGCCGCTTCCCACCCACCAACAGCTTGCTTGCGCTGTAGGTAAAGTTCCGCTTCACGGTCGATAAATACTTGCGCTAAGAATAGGTAAGCCGCAGTCCACGCTTCTTCTACTTCTGGTGTGAATGCATCAGCAGCTAATTCACGCAGTGTTTCAATTAGGTGAAGGCCAACGATTTGGTAATGCTCAGGCTGAATGTTAAAGCTTGTATGTTTCTGTGCAATACGCTCAACCGCTGAGGTTAACGCTGCTAGGTTTTCAATGTTTTTAGCATAAGCCGCGATAGCTTCAAACAGTGCCACACCTTGGCGACCGGTTCTTTGGTGAGTCATATTGAAGATATCTTTCAATTCAGGGTTATGCATGAACATACGTTGATAGAAGTGTTGAGTTAAAGCAGGGCCTGCGCTTTCTAAAAGAGGAATCGTCGATTTGATGATGTTGATATGTAGATTGTTTAGCATTGATTTACTCCGAACACTTAGCCTTTTGACCTTTCGTGTCAAATTGACTAATTTTATTTAAAGATGACTTTATATTAATTCTTTCTCAATGAGCTCTGTGGCTACTATTTTTATGAGAATCACGTGGACTGATAAATTCGCATTAATTGATTCAAATCAATGATGGACCAGTTATTCAGTCATATAGACAACACGCAATGGACACATTGCACAAACAGTGCCAACATGCGAAAGCTAGTTGTGCCTAGCATCCTTTCAAAACTTCGCTTCAAACTTTAGTCAAAAAGACCTTTTTTTTATGTCATAAAGACTCTACCATGTATAAAAATACAAACAGTATGAGCCCTTTATGCAAGATATCTCAGCATCCACTCTCATGGAAATGACCATTGGTCTCGCTAGCGGTGTGAACGATCAAGACCGTTTCAATCGCTTAATCGATGCCATTCGTAAAACCATAACGTGTGATTGTGTCGCGCTTTTAAGCCTTCAAGGCGACACGCTAGTGCCGATCGCAATGCAAGGGCTCAGTCGAGATACATTCGGTCGCCGCTTTATTATTTCAGAACATCCACGTTTTGATGCGATTTGTGCATCGCGTTCTCCTGTTCGTTTTGATGCGGATAGCTCATTACCTGATCCTTTTGATGGCTTACTGATCGACCACGATGGCGATTTGCCCATGCATGCCTGTATGGGTTTGCCTCTCCTATTTGGTGACAAATTGTTAGGGGTGCTAACCCTTGACAGTCTAAAACCTGATGTCTTCGCGAATATTCCGGCTCGGAACCTAGAAGTTCTCGCTGCTATTGCTGCCTCTACGATGCAAATGGCGATGACTTTTTCGCAACTTGAACATCAAGCAAAACAGTCAAAGCAATTACTGGAAGAGTTAAATGTTGAAGCGTGGGAACGTGACGGCGGGGAATTGATTGGTAATAGTGACACCATGGTCGCGCTTAAAAACGACATCGCGGTTGTCGCACCCTCTGAATTTAATATTCTGATTCATGGTGATACGGGTGTAGGTAAAGAGTTAGTGGCTCGTACTCTGCATCATCAATCACAGCGTAAGCGTAAACCGCTTGTGTATGTTAACTGTGCAGCGATTCCTGAAAACTTAGTAGAAAGTGAACTATTTGGTCACGTTCGTGGTGCATTTACTGGCGCAGACAAAAACCGCTTAGGTAAATTTGCTTTAGCCGATGGTGGCACACTGTTCTTAGATGAAATTGGTGAATTGCCTTTGGCTGCGCAAAGTAAGCTATTGCGTGCACTGCAAAACAACGAAATCCAACCTGTAGGCCAAGACAACATTCAAACCATTGATGTTCGTGTTTTGGCAGCAACCAACCGAGACTTGAAGCAAGAAGTTGAAGACGGTCGATTCAGAGCCGATTTATACCACCGACTGAGTGTATACCCTATCGCAGTACCCGCTCTGAAAGACCGTGGTGACGACATTAGCTTGTTAGCAGGCTTCTTCCTAGAACAGGCACGTCGTAAACTTGGTATCAACCAAGTTAAATTCCGCTCTGATGTACTGGTATTTCTAAACCGTTACGGTTGGCCAGGTAACGTGCGTGAGCTTGAACACGTTATCAGCCGTTCAGCACTAAAAGCATTAGCTCGTAGCACCAACAAAAACCTCGTGACAATCACTAAAGAAGATTGTGGCCCACTAGACCAAGATCAGCCGATAGCCACGACACAGGTAAAAAACACACCGTTATCAACACCAACGATCGACCTTTCTGCAGGTTTGCGTGGTGCTACCGATGATTTTCAGCGCAGTATCATTACTGAAGTATTGGAAGACGCCAACTTTAACTGGGCGCAAGCAGGACGAATTCTGAAAACAGACAGAGCCAATTTGACTCGACTGTCTAAACGTTTAGGGCTAAATGTGGCGAAGTCTCACACGATCGAACGGACAAAATAGATATTAGCGGTTTGTTGCGAGCATCTAGCAAAACTTGTGTATATAATGCTGCAAATTGTAACGCTAATTTTAAATATGTAGAGAGAGTTATGAAGTTTATCCGTTGGTTCTTAGGTCGCGTCATCTTGCTATTGAATTTTGTTTTCAGCCCACGTGGTGTGAAGCGTTCTCAAGAAGATCAAAATATAGTAAATGAGCAAGCAAAAACGCACACGTTATACCAATTCGAAGCGTGCCCATTTTGTGTGAAAGTGCGCCGCGCGATGAAACGTCAGTCGGTTCAATTTGAACTTCGTGATGCAAAAAACAACGAACAACACCGTGCAGAGCTTGAAGCTGGCGGCGGTCGTGTGAAAGTGCCTTGTCTACGTATCGAAAAAGACGGCAAAACTGAGTGGATGTACGAATCTTCGGATATCGTATCTTACTTAGAGAAACAATTCGCATAAGCGAAAAAGCAATACAACCCAAATACAAAAAATCCCTCTTCATGAGGGATTTTTTATGTCTGTTATCAATACGCTCTTTCGATTCAATGAATCAAGCTTCTCGCATCTATTTCGCCACAATCAGCATCAACTCTACACGGCGGTTACAAGCTTTACCTTGCGGCGAAGCGTTAGTACACGCGGGAACGTACTCGCCAAAACCGCGGGTGTAAATAGCACGACTCGAAACATAGTTACTTTCTAATCGAGCTTTCACTTCTTTTGCGCGCAGTTCAGAAAGCGGATCATTAACACGATCACTGCCTGTATTATCCGTGTGTCCTTCAATGACGACATCAATGTCTTGGCGTCGAGAAAGATAGCTGCCTAACGTGTCCAACCAATGGTTGTAAGCGGGTTCTGGAGATGTCGAACCTGTTTTAAAGTTCACATGCTGTACAAGCTTTACCATCACATGGTTGCCAGGTAAAACTTCAAAATCGATACGGTTTTGTCTTAAAAAGACTTCCAGTGGATCATTGGTCGAAACACCACGTCCGTAGTTAGTGGTAATAGTTCCTTGCTGATGAGTGGTTTGAACCACACCCCATTCAGGGTACATAATGTCGTAATCAGTTTTCGGTGCAGTTTGTAACATATCCTCACCGAATAACCCTGTTGGTAACGTAGTTTCGCACCCAGCCAAAGCTATGCTTAACATTATCGCTAAATATCTCATTACTTCACCAACCACTTATGCAGATAAACCATTCACTAATGTCTATATCGGCATTGAGAGAAAAACTTTAGACAAAAACTTTATACGAAAAGAAAACACGTCCGAAAAAAGTGTTTTTGATCACAGTTCACCGTCAACTCGCCAGTCATCGCCCGCCAGTTCCAACTGTTTGCATTTATTTACCTTATAATTGTTTTCCAATTCGTACTAAATAGTTAGAATCTCACGACTTCTCAACGCTAGAGCAAACATTATGTTTAAACCATTTACTAAATTCATCACAGCACTTGCTGCCGTACTGATTATCGCGGGTTGTAGTGAAACCAACGAGCCACAGAAAGGCGTTCAATACGAAGCGCTGCCTACTGCTCTAACTGAATTTAACCTGTCTCCGATCACTGAAATCTTCTCTCTAAATTGTGGTCACTGCCGTCAAATGGAAAGTGCAATTCCAGAGATCGAATCTCTAACGAACCAAACTATTGGCAAGATGCACGTTACGTTTAATGAAAGTGCTCAAATAAGCGCAATGATCTACTACACAGCGGTGATGCAACTTGACGCGACACCTGACCACACGTTCATGGACGACCTATTTGGTGCGGTTCAAATGGGTGCAGATGCGACTCCTGAACAACGTCAACAAGCTCTAGAGACTGCGTTCACTTCTCGCGGCCTGGTTAGCCCATACCAACTGAACAAAGAACAGCAAGTCGCTCTATTTGACTACGTAAAGAAAGCTGAAGAGATCTCGGTTAAAGGTCAAATCAACTCAGTACCAACATTTATCATCAACGGTAAATACCAAGTACTGACAGCAGGTCACCAAGATGTTCAAGGTATCGCAAAAACAATCAACTACCTTTTGACTCAGCCGTAACGGCTTTTCTCTATAAAGAATCAACAATAAATAGGTTTTACTATGTCTAAATTTATCATCCCGGTCATTGTCTTTATTTTGGCTGGCTTCATGATCTACCGCACTTGGATGAACCATAAATCTGGCGAAGAAAATATCGAACAAGGCCAACAATTCCTTATCGAAAACGGCGCTAAAGATGGGGTTGTAACGACTGAAAGCGGCCTTCAATACCTAGTTCTTGAAGAAGGTACAGGTACAGAGCACCCAACGAAGAACAGCAAAGTAACGGTTCATTACCACGGTACACTTATCGACGGCACTGTTTTCGACAGCTCTGTTGATCGTGGTGAGCCAATCTCATTTGCTCTTAAACAAGTGATCAAAGGCTGGCAAGAAGGTTTGACTTACATGGTCGAAGGCCAAAAAGTTCGCCTGTTTATCCCAAGCCAATTGGCTTACGGTAAAGGTTGTTCAGGCCCTATCCCACCATCAGCAACTTTGATTTTTGATGTTGAGTTAATCTCTATCAAATAATTGAAGAGACTGATTTAAGCCCTAACATACGAGCTATGTTGGGGCTTTTTTATATGTGAACGTTTGAATAGTTGAAGCCACTTTTGCAACGACGAAATTACCTTCAAAAAACCGAAGACTAGACGACTGGTCTAATTTAACTTATAGTAAGTCCATGAACGATAAAACGAACGACACACGCCTACATGTTTTAGATGTTGGCTACCAATTAATAGTGAACAACGGCTTTAACGGCGTTGGCTTGTCGCAATTGCTTAAAGAAGCGGATGTTCCAAAAGGATCGTTTTACCACTACTTTAAATCTAAAGAGCAATTTGGCGAGGCTCTGATCCAGCACTATTTTGAGACCTACATCAGCAGAGTTGAAACTATTTTGGTTCATGGTGAAGGCAACCATTACCAGAGAATTATCAGTTATTTCACTCGATGGTCACAGATTGAAAACGGTACCTGTAACGCTCATAAATGCTTAGTCGTTAAGCTCAGCGCCGAAGTTTCTGATCTTTCTGATCCTATGCGCCAAGCGCTATTAAAAGGTGCTGAGAAAGTGACGCATACCATCGAGCAGTGCATTGTCGGTGGTATTGATGATGGCTCGATAAAGGTTGAAGAGAGCCAAGAAACCGCTCAAAATCTATATTCTATGTGGTTAGGCGCAAGCTTATTAAGCAAACTAAGCCAGAGTTCACGCAGTTTAGAATCAGCTTTAAACCTAACCCAACAGATTTTAAAAGGTAAAAACTAACCACGTACTGTGTTTAGTTTTTATTAACGACAGATAACCCGCCCTCTTATCAATTTGATGACGGCGGGATTTTTAGACAACAAGACTAGACGACTGGTCTAATTCTAAATAAACATAATATAAAATTAAGGATATCCAATGACTCAACAAGACAATCGCCGCATCGTACTGGCTTCTCGCCCAGTTGGCGCACCGACTCAAGATAACTTCCGTTTAGAGGCAGTAGCTGCAACAACAATTAAAGACGGCGAGATGTTACTTCGCTCAGTCTACCTTTCTCTCGACCCATACATGCGTGGCCGAATGAGCGATGCAAAATCTTACGCTGATCCAGTTGCAATCGACGAAGTGATGGTCGGTGCAACCGTGTGTCAGGTTGAAGATTCAAACAACAGCGATTTTGAAGTTGGCGAATGGGTACTGGCTTACACCGGTTGGCAAGATCTTGGTGTGTCTAATGGTGAAGGCCTAATCAAACTAGGTAAAGAGCCAACACACCCTTCTTACGCACTGGGCATCATGGGTATGCCTGGCTTTACTGCGTACATGGGCTTACTTGATATTGGTCAGCCTAAAGAAGGCGACACTCTAGTCGTTGCGGCGGCAACAGGTGCAGTAGGCGCAACCGTTGGCCAGATCGGCAAACTAAAAGGCTGTCGCGTAATTGGCGTTGCAGGCGGTCAAGAGAAGTGTCAGTACGCGAAAGAGGTACTGGGCTTTGATGAATGTATCGACCATAAAGCTGACGATTTCGCAGAACAACTGGCTAAAGCGTGTGACAACGGTATCGATGTTTACTTTGAAAACGTTGGCGGCAAAGTATTCGACGCGGTAATGCCTTTGCTTAACACAGGTGCTCGTATTCCTGTGTGTGGCCTTATCTCTCAATACAATGCAACATCACTTCCTGAAGGCCCAGATCGTATGTCTAGCCTTATGGGCACTCTTTTGGTCAAGCGTATTAAGATGCAAGGTTTCATTATCTTTGATGACTACGCACACCGTTACAACGAGTTTGCTGTTCAAATGACAGAATGGTTGTCTCAAGGCAAGATGCATTACCGTGAGCACCTAGTTGAAGGCCTAGACGAAGCGCCACAAGCATTCATGGGTCTATTGGAAGGCCAAAACTTCGGTAAGCTTGTTATCAAAACAAACGAAGCTAAATAAATTTAAAAACTAAACCAGTTAACTAGGTAAAATCATGATTATTTTGCATCACCTAAACAAATCTCGCTCAAAACGAATCATCTGGCTACTGGAAGAGCTTGGTGTTGATTATCAAATCAAACCATACCAACGAGACAGTGTAACGTTTCTAGCACCACCAGAATTGAAGTCCGTTCACCCTCTTGGTAAATCTCCGGTTATTGAAGACGATGGTGTTGTGATCAGCGAATCTGGTGCTATCACCGAGTACCTAATCGATAAATACGGTCAAGGTAAGTTCGCACCAATGCGCGGCACCGCTGACTACGTGGAATACTCACAGTGGCTTCACTTCGCTGAAAGCTCTGGTATCCTGCCAATGCTACTTAAAATCTTTGTGATGAAAGACGGTTGCGAGACTAATTTCCTTGGCGGCTACGCTGATGATGAAAACCAAAAGATCCTAACCTTTGTCAACGAAGCACTTGAAGGTAAAACTTACCTTGTTGCTGATACTCTGACGGGTGCCGATTTCATGATGTCGTTCATCGTAGAAATCGTGGGTAACTTCGGTGCCACTGCGCTCTACCCTAACATTGCTAAATACGGTGATCTTTTAACGAGCCACCCTGCTTACCAAAAAGCCGAGCAACTAGAGCTAGAACACTCGAACTGATCGAGTTTCAATCAAGCTCTGCGCGCTTAGGATAGGCACAAGCAACTAAATGAAGCCAAAGCCGATTTATCTTTCGCTTTGGCTTCTCATTTGCCTTCATTTCGACAACAATACCGAACTCTAACTGAACAGCCATAGAGTTTGATCTTCATGTCAGCAAACCTTGCTCAATACACACCACTGCACCTAAAAAACGACAATACGAATGTAGACTTACCGCTACCGACTCGTTTTACGTTTCCGTACTACTACACACCACATCCAACGTGTGAGTTTGCCATGCAGCAACTTCAGCAGTCATTACTCGACTGCGGTGTGAATGAAACATCGCAAGGCAACCTCTATGCCGTACTTCTTGTTCAGGATCCAACAACTCAAGAGCTAGGCTACCTTTCTGCATTTTCAGGTTTGCAGTTAGATTCTTCACTCGCCTCTCAGCTAACCAGTATCACCTTTGTTCCTTCTGCTTTTGATGGGCAACAGTTTCAAGTCCAAAACACGCAAGGCTTAGTCAAGCAAGCAACCTTAGTCAATGACATTACGAACCTAGAAAAAACTCATAACCTAGATGATTTGACGTCAAGCCTAAATGAACTCAAAAACGATGCGAGTAAAGCAGTTGAAGCATTTCAGATCGCAATGGCTGCCAACAAGGCTGAGCGTACGGTTCTAAGAGAAAAAGCTAATCAAGAGAAAGCGTTGGGGAATCTTGATTCAGCCGCTGACCTGCTTAAACAGTTAGGCAATCAAAGCAGCCAAGAGAAACGCGACTTAAAAGCACTTAGAATAGAGTGGAAACAAAAGATCGCAGAACGCCAGTCGCAAGTTGATGCTATCGAAAGCGAACTCAAGATCCGCAAGCAAGAGTACCAAGCGATCTCAGCCGAATTAGAAGCGCAACGGTTGTCTCATTATCGCTTTATCAACCAAGCTCTCGAATCAAAGAACCTGCTTGAATTGTTAGATGGCAAAGACGCTCTTGAAGGCTCTGGCGACTGTTGCCTACCTAAGCTGCTTAATTTTGCTTTTGAACACGGATTTAAACCATTAGCTTTGTCTGAGTTTTGGTGGGGATTGCCTCCAACGGCTGTCATTCGCCAGCACGCAAACCTGTACCCGGTTTGCCAAAGTAAAAGCTTCGAGATCCTCGACCACCAGCTAAACGGCATCGAATTAGAAGATAACCCGCTTATCGTGAATCCTGCAGTTGGTAAGTCGTTTGATATTGTCTATGAAGACGACGAGATCGTGGTGGTGAATAAACCCGAGGAGTTCTTGTCGGTTCCTGGTAAGTTTATCGAAGACTCTGTTTATACCCGTATTAAAGCGCGTTATCCCGATGCAACAGGCCCTTTGATTATCCATCGATTGGACATGTCGACGTCAGGCTTATTGATCTTGGCGCTGACCGCAGAGTCCAATAAACACATCCAGAAGCAATTCATTGATAGAACAGTAGAGAAACGATATACAGCTCTGTTAGATGGCGAAATCCACGGTGAATCTGGCGATATCAGCCTGCCCTTGCGCGGCGACATCACCGACAGACCAAGACAACTGGTTTGTCATAAACACGGCCGAAACGCAGAGACCCATTGGCATGCGGTTAGCACCAACAATGGCAAAACCAAGGTTCACTTGTACCCTAAAACAGGACGCACACATCAGCTGCGTGTGCACTGTGCTCATCCATTAGGCCTTGGTGTACCGATTCGTGGTGATGATCTCTATGGTTACAAACGTGAGCGCTTACACCTTCACGCTGGTTACTTAAAACTGATTCACCCAACAACCGGTGAATGGATCGAGTTTGAAGTACCGTCAGAGTTTTAAGCTGTTCTTATCATGCTAAAACTATTACCGCACTAAAATTTTTGTCCCATAAAAGTTCTTGTCTCGTTAAACGCTTCAGGGTTCTAAATCTGCTTGAGATATAGAACCCTGAAATTTAATTTTTTAATGTGCTTATCACAGCTCGGTAGCGTACTTTCGTTACTAACGTCAATGTTGCAGACACTTAGCCCATTACATCTTTGCGCTGATCAACACATTCAAAAGAGGCCATTTCGAATTCACGACAGATCCAAGGTCGGTTTTCGTAAATAGTACACATCAGTGTTTCTCTATCTACAGCAGAACACCAACCGTCGTCGAGCCGCAACATCGTTTCGCCGCCCCATTCGTCATAAGCGATATGCTCTTCAGGTACGCCTGTATCTGTGATGATCATAACCTCTAAACGGCAACAGCATGCCTGACAATTAGCACATGTTACTTCGGGTTCGGTTACGTTCTTTATCTCAATCGTCATAAGTGACTACGCTGCTAAATTTTGCGTATAGTAATCGAAACCGACCGCTACGGCTAATAAAGATAGTGCGGCGCAGTGTTTTGATTGATGTAGAAATAAAAATAGGCGCTGTGATTTACTCACAACGCCCATACTATTTATGGTTTTCCATCGCGACTTGTCGCCACTATCTCAATTTAGAACAGACTAGCGAAAAATAGCTTTACGTAGTCCATCAAGCGTTTGAACAAGCCAGCCTGCTCTACCGCTTCCAACGCGATCAAAGGTTGAGTTTGAACATCTTCACCATCAACGGTGTAATGAACAACGCCTAGGGTTTGGCCTTCTGAAATCGGGGCTTTCAGTTCAGATATCAATTCAATCGATGCCGTTAACTTTTTACTGTCTGACTTAGGCAGCGTAATAAACGTATCTTCTGCAACGCCTAGCTTCAACGTATCTTGAGCACCAAACCACACCTTCTCTTCAGCGACTTGGTCACCTCCTTGATGAGGGTTTAGCGTATCGAAGAAACGAAAACCATAGCTCAGCAATTGTTTGCTGTCTGACTCACGGCTCTTAACGCTTGATGCGCCCATCACAACCGCAATAAGTCTCATCTCACCTTGTGTCGCCGAACTCGCTAAACTATAGCCTGCACCAGAGGTGTAGCCTGTTTTCATGCCATCGACCGTCAAGCTTCTATCACGTAACAAGCCATTGCGGTTGTGTTGGGTTATCTTGTTGTAGCTAAACGAGCGTTCGCTGTATAAACCATACACATCCGGTAAATCGCGAATAATTGCACGGCCTAATAGAGCGATATCATAAGGAGTTGAATAGAGATCATCCGCATCTAAACCATGTGCATTCGCAAAATGGGTATTTTCCAGTTTTAGCGAAGCCGCCCAAGAGTTCATCAAGTCAACAAATGCATCTTGTGAACCTGCAACATGTTCTGCAATCGCAACACTCGCATCGTTACCAGATTGAATAATCAAGCCGCGGTAAAGATCCATCATCGCGACATCAGTGTTCACTTCGATGAACATTTTTGAAGAATCAGGGAAGTTTTTCGCCCATGCGTTTTCGCTGATTCGCACCTGATCATCAGCAGAAATGTTGCCACGTTTCATCTCTTGCCCAGCCACATAACTGGTCATAAGCTTGGTTAAACTCGCTGGGTTTAACTTAGTGTGCGCGTTTTTTTCTACCAGCACATCACCGGAATTAAAATCAATTAACACATACCCTTTTGCGCCTAGGCTAGGTGGGCTTGGTACTATAGAAGGTGCCGCGACAGCATTATTCGTTACCATCGCTGCGCTACTTACAATGAACATACTTAATAGAGGGAGAGAGTATTTTGAGAACCGTTTCATTGAATCAAACCTAAGTTAACGTTTTGTTCAGTATAGACAAATGCTAGCAAAAGAAGCGCGAACTTTACGTTGCTTTACGTATTTGTACGGTTCGTTACAAATAAAAAAGTATAATCTGCGATCAGTCCGTTTTTTATACAAGAATGATTGACTCAATGAATACATTCAATACTTCTCCTTACCTCTGAGGCATACGTTTAAATAGCATATCAACAAAGCCCATAACCCGCTGTTTGCTTTCGCTCGGCTCTAAATCAGGTTGGATACCGGACTGCGCCAGTGCTTGCCACTGTATAACTTCCGAATTAGGAACAAAAAAAGCAATATACAAAGACCCTTTCTCGCTTACCTTTCCATCATCACTATAAAATGGCACACCTGTAGATAGCTGAATCGCATCAAAGATCGATTCATCGTTCAGTTCAGATTCTTCAGCTAATCCAAAACCCACTACGACATCACCAGCCCCGGATTTCAACTGATAACCTTTCAATGAAAGTTGTTCTTTAATCGCTTCGCGTACAAGATCAGTGACGACCGTCTTGTCATATTTTTCAGAAAGGTACACTTGCTCTGATTCGGGATGCCATGAGTACGTGACTACCCCATGCTTCATGAAATCAAAGTCACCACTGGTCACCACGCCATAATTGTGAGTTGGAGTCGTTTCATTGGTTGTACACGCTGTCAGTCCAATCGCTATCAAAGCCAACAACGCGACTTTATTTACGCCTTTTGTTGCACATATGAATCGTTTTATCATTCGCGGCTTCCTTTCCTATACAAGAATAATTATCAATTTGACCTTCAACATAAACAGTAATTATATTAATAGAAAGATCATTAAACGTTTGCGTAATCGCTAACCTTCACTTCTACTCATTTTGGGGGTTTAACCACAGAAATAGACTCGGTATAGTAAGCTTAGTTAAACATAACCAAACCATTCGGGGCACGGAGCTTCCTCAATCATCTCATGAAGAGAAGAATTGGTACCGATAAAGCATCGGCAAATTTAAGAGGGTCACACAATGGAATTCAATATGGTTGAAATTTTAGGTTACGCGGCATCTATTATGGTCGCAATTTCATTAACAATGAAAGATATCGTGCGTCTGCGTGTCCTTAACTTTGTTGGCTGTACTCTATTCACAGCATACGGCGTTATGATTGATGCATGGCCAGTGGTTGCAACCAACGGTTTCATCGCTTGTGTGAACATCTACTTCCTTGCAAAAATGCAAAAGGAAAAAAAAAATGAAGCGATGAAAGCAGCAAAAGCTTAGATTAACGGCTAGCACTTTCAAACAATTCTAAAAAAGCCCAAATAAAACGTTGAAGTGACCCCATAAAGTTGGACATTTCTGTTAAGCGGCTTTCAAGGCCTGAGCTCGATATTCTATCGGAGTCAGGCCTTTTAGTTTCACTTTTATACGTTTCGTATTGTAGTACTCGATGTATTCTTTAATTTGCTCTATCAGAGCATCTGCATCTTCAAAGCTTTGATTGTGATACATCTCTGTTTTGAGTAAAGCAAAAAAGTTTTCAGCAACGGCATTATCCAAGCAGTTACCTTTTCTAGACATACTTTGCGTTAACCCACTCTCCGCTACCTTTTCCTGATACTGTCGATGGCGATATTGCCAACCTTGATCGCTATGTATAATTGGCTTTGAGTTGGGTTTAAGCGTTGATATGGCTTCCGTCAGCATATCCGTGACAAGCGGCAAGCAGGCATTTTTGGCCACTCTATAAGCAACCACTTCCTGAGTAAACAAGTCGACCACGGGAGACAAGTATACTTTCTGCTCTTTGACTTTGAACTCCGTGACATCCGTTACCCACTTTTCATCGGGTTGAGTCGCACTAAAATCTCTTTCAAGCACGTTAGGAGCAGCTGTTCCAGATTCTCCTCGGTATGAACGATACTTTTTAATCCTGACCGTCGATTTAAGATTGAGCTGAGCCATAAGCCTTTGAACCGTTTTGTGGTTAAGTGCGAACCCCTGATTTTTTAGTTCCAAGTGAATACGGCGGTAGCCGTATCGACCCTTATGCTCATGATAAATTGACTTTATCAACCGCAGCTCACGTTCGTAGTTATTTGGGCGCTTGCTCGTTTGAGCCTGATAATAAAAGACACTTTTTGCCAGCTGTAGAGTCTGCAGTAAGTGCTTCAATGGATACTTGCCTTTAAGAGTTAGAGCTATGACCGCTTTTTCTTTGTTCGACGGTTTTTTTCCTGCTCCAACTCTTCCAACTTTTTTAGAACGGCATTCTCAGTTCGTAAGTAGACCAACTCCTCTCTTAGCTCCTCAAGTGTCATTTCATTATCAGGCTTAGTGGTACGTTGAGGTTGCTGTTTCATTGAGGGGCTTCCTTTATGGCGTATTTTGAGCCCCTTGATACCGAGCTCATTAAATCGTTTGAGCCAGACAGAGAGTATTCCAGGGGATGAGAGATTTAATACTGCGCTAGTGTGCGTGAGAGACCATTCATTCGTCCACATTAAATTCAATGCTTTTCGTTTTGTCTGAGCAGTAGCAGCATGCTTAGTGGGTAAAAATGAATCAGTACCATGGATGGCAAAGACTTGAGCCCAATACCGTATCTGTCTCGAAGAAATTGAATATTGTTTTGCTAAATCGCGAGATGACGCGCCACCTAAACATTGTTTAGCAATGATACATTTTAGCTCTCGGCTATATTTGGACATAAAAAGACCCCCAATAATTGGAGTCCAACTATTGGGGGTCAGTTCACGTTCTATTTGGGCTTTTTCATGCTTATCAGTTTTAGACAACTTCAATGACAGACAATACGATATTGACTCTCTCTGTATACCTGTGTGTTATTGCGTCCATTCTTTTTCGCTTGATAAAGTGCTTTGTCAGCTTGGTCTATCGTGCCTTCTATGTGGAACAGTGCATTTGCATAGCGACACCCAACACTGACCGTTACAGGTAACACTAACCCCTCAATTTTTTCGACGCTACGCCTAAGCTCTTCCGACAACTCGTACAATTGATATTCATTGCAATCAAAAGTCACAAAGATAAATTCCTCACCGCCATAGCGAGCAATTAGACGATTTTCATTTGCAAATTGCTTCAATATTTTTGCAACGGCACAGATCACTCTATCGCCTTCATTATGCCCGTGTAGATCGTTTACCGATTTAAAATGGTCAATATCTAGAAGAATGATACCAACACCTTTTAACGGATAAGGCGAACACTCTAAAATTCTCATCTTAACCTGAGAAATAAAGTCCCGCCGATTACTCAACCCCGTAAGATAATCTAAGCTAGCTACATCTAAGATCTTTAAATGACGGTGCCGCAGGTAAAGCACCAAAACGGCGATGATGCTAAGCAAACTTATAACCAAGGTCATCAAACTAACTAGCAATAAACTGTGGTTCTTATTGAGCTCTTGCTCCAAAACTCCAGCAGAAATGATCCAATTCAGATATGGGTAGAACTTATAGAAAATGTTTTTGTTTGTCGTACCGTTGTCATCTGAAATTGAGTAACTAAAATGCCCTTCAGGCTCAGCAACGACCTTATCGATGAGCAACTCTGATGAATAACCAATTAAGGCTTTCAAGTGTTCGTGTTCAAAATTGGGTCGGAGGACTAGCTCGCCTTGCAAATCAACAATATATACATAACCACTATCGCCATATGAATACTTTCTTAGTTTATCTTTAAGCGCTTCGAGATCGACCAAGTACATGAGTTCATCTTTATAAGTGGTCGCCACCAATGTATTACCACTCGGTAGCCTCACTGAATACGCGACCTTCGCACGCTTGCCGACTTCATGTGGATTAGCATGAGAATACTGAGTCATTCCAGACTTTGAGGTCAGTTGCGTTTGAATATGGGTTAAATGCGCGCGATTTTGCCCTTGTAAAAACGGATGATACAGGTGGACACCTTGTGGTGACATCAAATAGATATAACCTGACTCTCCAATCACTAATTCGTTAGCAATTCGGATGACTTCTTTAACTTCTTGCTCTGGAGTGACACCTAGTGTGTGAGAAGCGACAGTATCAGTCACACCTTTGAGATAGGTTTTAATCGCTTCGTTAACGGTAGTATCTACGATGTCGTAGCTTGCGTTTACAATAGTACGGAAGAAGAATTGATTAGATTCTAAAAGTGATTCTTTAGTTCGGTTAAATTGAATAGCAGAGAGGACCAGAGATACTAGGGCCAACACGATGGAAAAGTTGAGGATATACTTACGTCTTACTTTCAAAATTACCTCATAGCTTTTAAATTTTAGGTAACGCTATTGTTTTTATAAGTAGATTGTTTTTATAAGCAGATTGTTTTATATCACATTGATCTATTTTACTGAACGATAGTCGATATTAATAGCGCTCTTCATGTGCAATCTGTGACTTATAGCAAAAACGCCGAACTGGATTCAGTTCGGCGTTTTGATTTTACGTTTAAATTGTTCACTTAATTTATACTAAAGCCCTGATAAATAGACTTAAAAGCATTCGCATTTATTACCTATTACTACTCTCTATTGTCTATAAATAGATTGCTTAGCATTAAATTAAGAGCACACTTTGGTCCAACTGCCGTCACTACCCGGCTCGGCACTTGTCCACCAGTTTGCTTGGTAAACACTACCGTTATGAACCACTTGGTCGCCCGTGTTTGCGTGGCTTGGGTTACCCGCCCAATCTTTCTGAGGTAAATCGGGATATACAGCTAAACCCGCAGTATCGCATGTACCTGGGTTGGTACCGCCGTCACCAGGATTACCGCCACCAGTACTGATATCACCCAGTGGTAGATCCGGCTGCTCAAAGCTAAATGCATAATCGACACTATTCACATTCACTGTATAGTTTGCAGGGCCAGAAATTGGCAAGTAATAAACCATATCAAGTTCATACACACTACCAGCAGGAAGCTCTTTCCATGCAGGTAACGTAAACGCTACTCTGTGCATCGGACCATCTAGACCACCAATATTATTGGCACGAGTGTGGCCAGAAGCAATAACGGATAAGCCGCCACCCGATTGGTCTTTTGCGTTATCAGGTGCAGACACTGGGATATCGAACTGGAACTCAGTACCACCAGGAAGCGCTTGACCTGTATTGTTTGTAAACGTGATCTTAGGGTTAATTGGATAGTTTTGATCACCGACTTTGAAGCCACCTACAGAGACAGTAATATCTAATGCTTCCGTTGGGATAGCCCCCGTTGCAACCTTGTTTCCATATGGAGTAGCTGACTTAAACTTATCGTAAATAGCCTTCGTCATAGTGTTACCCATGTGGAATTCACCGTTTCCGCTATTACACGCCTGTTCGGTTGTATCGATTGAAGTTCGGTTACCGTTCGCATCGAGTACGTAACAGTTGTAATCCCCTGCTAGTTCCCAGAACATGATGCCACCGATCTCTTTGTCGATAACGTAATCAGCTTTGACATCGATAGAATCTTTATCTTCCGTTGAAAGGAATACGCCCTTCTCTGCGTTCCACAACCAAGGAGCTACAGCCACGCTGTCATAGTTACGCGTGTAAGTCCCCGTTAGAACATCTGAAGGATCGTTAACAGGGTCAAGCTTATAAGCTGCTGCATAAGAACCCAAAATACCTTTCTCTAGGTTCTTCGCATGCCACATTGGGTTTGAACCTGCACCCATTTCGTTGCCTTTTGGATCAGTATCGTGCCACATGTTATCGATACCAATTGCGCCATGGCCACAGTTGTTCTTCTCGCCTTCACCAGTACCTGCTGAGCATTCAGCTTGGTTTGGTAGAGCAGCTCGGCCCCAGAGACCATTGTCGCCACCAGTTACACCTTGCCAACCACGTGTGTAGTAAGGCACACCGATGTTAATACGACCTGCTGGCATAGAACCACGGAAGTAGTGGTAGGCCCAATCCGTATTCAGATAACCGATACCGCCGTAAGCCGCTGTGCCGTATACGTTCCACTGTGCTAACTCTGAATCTTTACCTGTATCAAATAGGGCTGCGTTGTGACCTACGTGATCGTTCCACGCACCGTGAAGGTCATAAGACATGATGTTTACGTAATCGAGGTATTTGGTTACATCGAATGTCTCCATACCGCGCAGTAGGTAACCCGAAGAAGGCGCCGCGATAGTTAACATGTAGTGATTGCCGTCTTGCGCAGAAGCTGCATCAAGCTTCTCACGCAACACTTTCATCAGCACTTGGTAAGAAGCCCATAGGTATTGACGACGTGGTTCCATAAAGTCTTTGTCGTACGGATTACCTGCGCCCGCCATTGAAGTTGGGTATTCGTAATCGATATCTAGACCATCGAACTGGTATTTACGAAGCATTTCAACCGCTGACGTTGCGAATGTTTCGATACCTTGATGGTTAATAGAGCCGTCCGCGTTGGTCGTCATGGTATAGAAACCACCATCAGCCACTCGGCTACCATCAGTGGCGAAGTGGCCACCGGTTTCAGCCCAACCACCAATAGAGATTAGCGTTTTCACACCGTGTTTTTTCTTCGCTGTCGCTAACGCACCGAAGTGGCCTTTAAAGCCTAATGCAGGATCAACTTCCACGCCCGGCCACTCTTTACCAACCGCGGCGTTATTTGGATCGTTTACATCACCCACGTTTACTTTGCCATCAGAGCCGATGCTTACGAAAGCGTAGTTAATGTGTGTGAGTTGTTCCCAAGGAATGTCATTAACCAAATAAGCGGCTTGTGGGTCATCCCCGGCACGCCAACTTGTGAAGTAACCAATAACACGACGTGGATGATCCGCGCCCATTTTCTCACGGCCTTCATCATCGTAAATCGTACAGTAAGGAACATCGACACCTTGAGTTTGATACAAGCCATCAGGACGACATGTACTCACTGTTGGGCCGCCGTTGACGGTCAAAGAAGTCAGAGCTGATTCAGCCGTTGCCCCTTGATTGTCTGTCGCTTTCGCGTAAACCGCTAGAGATCCTGCTTGAGTGGTTGTGTAGTTAAGCGTGTATGGGCTTGTCGCAGCCGTTCCGACTAAAGAACCTGCCACATAAAAATCGACCTTATCAACCGTGCCATCGCTGTCTGTTGCTGTTGCGGTAAGCGTTACCACACCACCAACATCGACCGAAGATGCAGAAAGCGCAACCGAAACTGTCGGCGCTTCATTTCCAGGTGTAACTGAATCGACAGAAATAGATACCGCGCTCGCTAAGCTAGCCGCGCCTTCATTGTCTGTAGCAACAACCGAAACCTGATGGCTACCAGACGTTGCTGCCCAAGCCGCTTCGAAAGGTGCTGCTGTAACAACCGCGACTGAAGTTCCATCAATGAAGAATTCAACTGAAGTAACACTGCCGTCGGAATCGAGCGCCGTTGCACTCAACACCACGTTATCGCCTTCAGTGAACATGTCAGAGGCAGATGGAGTCGTTAACGAAGCCGTTGGTGCTTCATTTGGTGTACCTCCACCTCCATTGCCGCTACACACATCTAGCTTTTTCCACTGTGCGTAGTCACCTTCAAATTGACTTGGGTTGTTGTTCTGATTCCAGTAATTGGCATTGTAAGCGCTACCGTCATGTGAAACTTGATCGCCGCCAGTGTAAACCGTGGCAGGTTCCCACGCTTCTAACGTTGAACAATCCACAGCCGCATAGCTGTTGAAAGCCATTAAGCATGACGCAGTGAGAGTACTGAGCGTAAAAACCGTTTTGGCCACTCTTCCTTGATTTAGGTGCATGTTAGCTGTCCCTTAAGTTGTTGTTTTAAGATATTTAAAGAAAATGACATTTTTTCGCCACTTAAATTCCTTCGAAAAACAACTGTAGGTAACAGTGCCAATTAAACACCTAAAATATTCATTATTTATAAAATGACTCGCATTAATGTGTTTATAGCATGCAATGATTCGACACTTATTTTGCACCAACAACTAATATTAATTTATTTCGGAAAGCTAAAAAAATAATGCATCAAAAGCTAGGAACGTGATTTAAATTCGAGAAAAATTCGTATCAAAACTAATCAAAAAGTAGGGAATTATTGGCGATTTGGGATTATTTTATGAAATCGCCCACTTTTTGATTACAAATATGTTAGTATCAGCGGCTTTTTTGACGAGCCTCACATTTTTATCCGAATGTGGGAGAAATACATAGGCTTGAAAGAGCCAAATATAGCGAAGAAATAATGTCCAACTTGACGCAAGTCGCCAACGAAAACATCAACGCAGAATCTACTTCTATCGATTTCAATAAAGCTCAATCTTTGGGTGAAAAACTGGAACTCGGAAACCCAGTCTTTTGGCTGAGTGGCAGTTTCCTGACCCTCTTTGTCATCCTTGCTTTCACCAACACCTCCGTATTGTCCGAACTTGTCAACATCGGCTTTAGTTACTCAACTAAATGGTTCGGTGCTTTCTGGCAAGTCCTACTACTACTCAATTTCATTATCGGTTTAGTGCTTGCACTAAGTCGCACAGGCCATGTTCGTTTAGGGAAGCTTGCCCTACCAGAAATGACCACGTTTAAATGGATGTCTATCGTCCTATGTACACTCCTTGCGGGTGGTGGCGTGTTCTGGGCAGCTGCAGAGCCAATTGCTCACTTTGTTTCAGCTCCACCACTGTATGGCAACGCAGACCCTCAAGCGATGGCATTCAATGCACTATCACAATCTTTCATGCACTGGGGTTTCCTTGCATGGGCTATCTTAGGTGGCCTCTCTTCGATTGTGCTTATGTACTTGCACTACGAAAAAGGCCTTCCTCTTAAGCCACGCACCCTGCTTTACCCGGTACTGGGCGACAAGGCAATCAACAGCTGGATTGGTAATGTCGTTGATGCGTGCAGCATTGTGGCAGTAGCCGCAGGTACAATCGGCCCTATCGGCTTCCTTGGCCTACAGATCAGCTACGCACTGAGCGAACTATTTGGAATTTCTGACAGCTTTGCTACCCAAAGCGTCGTTATTCTATTCGCTATTGCAATGTATACGCTGTCGGCATTAAGTGGTCTAAGTAAAGGCATCCAACTGGTAAGCCGTTACAACATCATCTTATCGGTGTGCCTAATCGTTTACATTCTCCTTGTTGGCCCAACCAGCTTTATCATTGATGGTTACCTACAAGGCATCGGTGAAATGGTCGACAACTTTATCCCAATGGCGCTATACCGCCAAGATACTGCGTGGCTAGGTGGCTGGACTGTATTCTTCTGGGGTTGGTTCTTAGGTTATGGCCCAATGATGGCGATCTTCATTGCTCGTATCTCACGTGGCCGAACTATTCGCCAAATGATCGTTTCTATCAGCATCGTTGCACCGCTTGTGACTTGTTTTTGGTTCAGCATTGTTGGTGGTAGTGGCTTAGCGTTTGAATTAGAGAACCCAGGCGTAATATCTAGCGCATTCGAAGGTTTCAACCTTCCTGCTGTACTACTGGCTATTACTTCGCAACTGCCGTTCCCGACTCTGATTGCAATCCTATTCCTTATCCTGACGACCACGTTCATCGTGACCACAGGTGACTCAATGACCTACACCATCAGTGTAGTAATGACAGGTACAACAGAGCCTAACTCAGCAGTTAGAACATTCTGGGGCGTCATTATGGGGGCAGTGGCTATCGCGCTTATCTCAATGGGCTCTGGCGGTATCTCAGCTCTGCAGTCGTTCATTGTGATTACTGCTGTTCCTGTTTCGTTTATCTTGCTGCCATGTTTATGGCATGCACCTAAGATCGCGAAGCAGATGGCAAGAGATCAAGGCATCGCTTAATACCTAATCCGATTTAGTTTCGGATAGCGTAGAACACTAAAAAGCCACTCAAGTGATTCACCTGAGTGGCTTTGTTGTATCTGTAGCGTTATCTATATCTAAGATACGTTTTCTAGTGTGTTGGAGCTTCATGGTTAAAACACTGTCTAGTCACCAAACCCCATTTTTCGTCCTGATATTGATCTTCCACGTAGTTACCTGATGTGTATTCATTAACGACCTCTCTCCAGAACTTAACAGCATGCTCTGCGCCCAGTACTTGCTTGATCTCCCAACTGCCTTTTAGATGTTCAAACAGTTCACAGATGAACCGTTTTCCTACTTTGTTTTTCCGAAAATAAGGCACAACATAGAAGTCGCAGATCTCAAACTCGTTTGGCACTTTGGTTTCAATGGCTGTTAACGCAGCAGGGACACCATCAATGTAGAGTAAATAGCCCGTTACGGTATCGCCAAGCGTCGGATAAATCTCGAACAAGCCGTACTCGTCAGGCTTATCGCCGATGATCTTTGAAAACTCGGCCGCATAGCCCTGATACAAATTTGCATATACCTGCTGATTGCCACTATAGACTGTCACAATGTTCATAAACTGATCTCTGTATTATGTCGCACCACAGTTGCTGTGAGCTCATCTTGTCTAAATCTATTATCGTATTGATCATAGAACAGATAATAAATATCAAACATTCGCTTAAGAAAGTATCGCTTTACGGTAATAATTGGCGTCTTGGTTTTGCCCTTTAAATACAATGTAATTCTCTACATGCGTAACTAAGTCAAAACAGGCCTTGGATAAGATTTTATTTGAGCCGACATTACCCACTAACGCATAGGCATCAACATATTTAAGATTTGTCTGTTCCGTCAAGTAGACTAGAAACTGCTTTACTGCCTTAGACGCAATTCCTCTTGAAGCAAAGGAATGACCAACTCGATAACCTAGCTCACCACTTTGAGCGCTCTGGTCGATATCACGAATGTTGATTCTTCCACAGACTGTGCCATTGGCGTCCTTGATCAACATAGGGATCATCTCTCCGTTTTCATATTCAGTGAGAAAGCCGGTGATTTGCTCGGCCACACCTGCATTTGAATAAAAGCGATCATCCCTAGCTGGAACAAATTGCTCAAACCACTCTCTATTTTCAACTTCAAACTCCAATAAAGCACTGACATCGCTTAGGTGAAGTAAGTGTAAAAATACATCCATAATTAATCGCCTACACTTATTTAATATGTCATGTTCAAACCTGATACTAAAATCACAAACAAGCCGAATCAATTATGCGAGAGCCTTTAAGTCAGTTGGAATAGTGATAGTTGGCAGTGGTTCAAAAATTCCACGAGACTATTTACTAAAACAGTCCAACCAACACGACTGACAACAGTACGCCGCCGATAAAGCTTGGGGCATGAAATGGTCGAGCTTTAGATCTAACATACTCTTTCTCAAGATCTTCTTGGTAAGTTTTGACGGCGAGTTCTTTTACGTAGTTATTTTGCATAATAAGCTCCTTCTCTATGAATAGAAGAAGCTTAATACTTAAAGTTAAGTTGAGGTAAAGTGAAATTTTACATTAATTGTGCATATAAGATTGTTACTCGAGAATGACTCTAAACACATCATTGTTCACACCACCAACATCCACTAACTCCCTCGGCTTCATATGGAGCGAAGTGTTCAACTGTCTAATCGATTGGTGCATTTTATCTTCTCGAATCACTAATATATCGACAAAGTAACCTGAATTTTGCTTTGATATTGAGCCAGAGAAAGTAACACTCTCTTTTCTATCGGCTAGAACCGAATTAAACGTTTTATCTTCTAATACACCTGCAGAAATAGAAGTATCATCATAGAAAAGTGTAATGGACGATGGAGCATAAAACCGCTCTTGATTAGACGAGCACCCAACGATTGCCAGACACAAAATTACAATTACTCTAAATCGCATACACTTAGTTTTTCCTCACGTTCCCATTCTATTTTCGGTTTTAGAACCGTCGCTTCTATGCACCCCAGTTAATTACACAGAGTAAAATTTAAGCTTCTTCAATCTGGAACTGAATAGACATCTTTAAAATACTCGGTACGCTCTAAAATCATTCTTAGCTTACACTCCTCGATTTGAACCCCGCCCCAAGGAGAAGCCGTAGATGACTTGCCAATAAATTCACACTCTGCGTCTCTGTATTTCAACCAAGCTTGTTGAGCTCTTCGGAA
Organism: Vibrio tasmaniensis; assembly: GCF_024347635.1. Taxonomy (NCBI): domain Bacteria; kingdom Pseudomonadati; phylum Pseudomonadota; class Gammaproteobacteria; order Vibrionales; family Vibrionaceae; genus Vibrio; species Vibrio tasmaniensis. The sequence continues at coordinate 1,213,774 of NZ_AP025511.1, read as the reverse complement.
AGGTTCTTCTAGATCGATTTGAAACTCGAGTTTTTGCAATTCGGCTTCTTCCTCGACGATTCGCATAATGGCTTCTTGATATGTTTTATTGAGATCGATGTTTGCTACTTTCATTTTCTCTTCGATACACAGATAACCCGCAGTAACCCCTCCACCTTCAACGTTACATGGGTCTTCATCATCAACAGCGAAACAAGATGTAGTAACCAACGCCAGTACAATTAATGACTTTTTCAAGAACACCTCCAAATACAGTTCAAAATCTGCCATGCCTCTTCTACTCTACAAAACAGTAGTTAGAGCCATCAGTATTGATCATTTCTTCGAGATCAGGCTAGCTAAACGTTTAACTAATTATTTCTAACGATATGAGAATGTGCGGTACAGACAACAACTTAAAGAAGGAGCAGATCAGATCATCACCGATAATCTGATCGCTTAGTTTGAAGTGGGTTTAACTTTATCTACGCCGTAAGGTCTTGTGGTGGCGTGCCTTCACAGTTAGAAACGACAGCATCAATTTGGATTAGAGCATTCATAGGAATTTCAGACACTCCGACTACCGTTCTTGCCGGTAAATCAGCATTAAAGAATGTGGTGTAAATCTCGTTCACCGCATCAATATCTGAAATATCCTTAAGTTGAATATTAATTTTCACAGTATCGTCCATGCTGTGGTCAACACTTTCAATGATCGCCTTAATATTTTTCAAACATTGTTGAGCTTGCTCTTTTACACCACCAGCAACCACTTGATTTGTTTTCGGGTCTAAAGGTAATTGACCTGAAATATGATTGTAGTGAGAAAAAGCAACAGTATGCGAATAAGGCATGAATGGTGCAGCAACAGTATTATTGGTTTCAATAACCAGTAAGCGAGTGTCTTCTGGTAATTGCGGTGGTGTACCGTCGCCATGTGAAACGGATGTATCAATTTGAATTAAAGCGCCCATTGGTAATTCAGCTGCGTTAACAACGGTACGAGCAGGAACGTAGCTTGGGAAGAATTTAGCACACACTTCATTTACCACTTCCGCATCTGCGATATTTTTTAAGTAGATAGTCGTTTTAACCACATCATTCATGACATGACCGATGCTTTCTAGAATCGCTTTAATGTTTGATAGACATTGTGACGTTTGCGCTTCGATACCACCATCAATCAACTCACCTGTGGTTACATCGATAGGCAATTGAGCTGAAAGGTTGTTGTAGTGAGAAAAAGCCGCAGTCTGCGTCGATACAGCACTTTGAGGCGCATTATCCGTATTTCTTGAGACCTTAACTAGTGCGCAAGGTGCTTGTGGTTTAGTACCTTCACCGTTTGAAATAAGAGCATCCATTTGAACTAAAGCGTCACTGTTCGGTAGCGCAGCTACACCCACGACTGTACGTGTCGGTAGGCTGTTGTTGAAGAAGCTTTTGTAAACTTCATCGATAGCATCGATATCAGAAATATTCTTAACGAAAACATTAATCTTCACAACATCATCCATAACATGGTCGATGCTTTCAACAATGGCCTTAATATTATTTAAGCATTGTGCTGCTTGGTCTTTAATATCACCAATCACTACTTCACCTGTTTTAGGGTCAACAGGCAATTGAGCTGAAAAGTTATTATAATGAGAAAAAGCGACCGTTTGTGTAGATACAGAATTAATTGGTGCATTTTCAGTATTTCTTGAAATTTTAATGATATCGCTACTCATCGGAATTATCCTTTTAATAATATAGGCATACGTATTTATATTTAACAATCGTATTGGAAAGAATGATTAAAGTAGCGCCATGTTAAGTGAATTATTTTAAGGTAAACGTGATATCCATCAGACTCTCAGTTGACTATAAATCAGCAAGTTACAGGATAATTAGTCATCAAACGACTAATTATCCGTCCCACTAGGCTTTATCAACTGCTAAATTCTCTTTAATTTTAAGTCTATTCAATAATCCTGAATACTCTCTCAGATAATTCGATGAGTAATTACCAAAATTTAGATGATATTTGATAGGTTGTTCACACTAAAACTCCGTTACTTGCTAAGTTAGTGAATTTGCCCCTTATACCCGTGCATAAACTCTTAGGCTATTTAATTAATTATTTTAGAGAGCCTATTTTATATAAGTACGTTAATAATATATTCGAGAATCAAATACCTACAATCTGACAATACCTATAATTAGATACATTTACTCATATAATTCAACAAATATGAGACTTATGGCTGACGACATGAGAAAGATGGTTGCTCAGCCAAGAAATAGGACTTGCAGGGAGCATGATGGCGTCAACGATGAACGAGACGCCATAGCTTTTTGCACCATAGTCCTCAACACCATAGCTCTCAACACATAGTTTCGTTGAAAGAAGAACTAAATCGCTCTTGGGGTTGTGTTGAAGTGGCGCTTAAATTCGCGGCTGAATTGGGATGGGCTCGAGTAACCGACTCGGCGAGCAGCATCGCTGATGCGAAGGCCTTCTAGCTGAATCAGTTCTTTGGCTTTGTTGAGCCTGACCTTCTTCAAGTATTGAAGAGGTGATTCAAAAGTGACATTACGGAATGCATTATGGAAGGCAGACACGCTCATGTTAGCTTCGTTGGCAAGCGATTGAACAGTGATGGTTTGGTCGTATTCTTCATGCACTTTAGACAGCGCTTTAGCAACACGTGCGTAGTGACCGTCATGATGGGCTAGATCAAACAGCACACGCCCTTCTGAACCAGTTAGTGCACGGTAGACAATCTCGCTGACCATGGCATCGCCCAATATGTTGGCTTCGATGTCGCAATGCAGCATTTTGACCAATCGAGTAAAGCTCTCTAGCATTTGCTCTTCCATTGGCGTCGATTCTAAGCCGCTCGAATTCTGTTTGTGCTTATTGCAGTAGCTCTCAAGAAAGCCTTGATCTTCTAACTTTTTTACCAAGCTGTGCAAACGTTGAGAGTCAATGTTGATAGACAAACCAAGCAATGGTTCGCCATCAACCGGTAAAGCTTCACACTCCAATGGCATTGGCACACCTACCACAAGGTAATCACCAGCAGCGTAAGTAACGGGTCTGTCGCCAATGTAGATGTTCTTTTTGCCTTGCCCGAGCATGATAATACCCGACTGGTAAGTGAATGGCTGACGCTGATTCCCGCCACTGCTTCGATACAACCACACACCGCCAATTTCAGTTTCTCTGATCCCTTCGAGATCATCCCAACCTTTGTGTTCTACATAAGACTGCAACAACTGCGCGAGTGTTTTCATAAGTGGCGACTTTCCATTCCAAGTGCTAAGAGTAAGTAAGCTAAAGCACAGAAAGAATATCAAGTTTGTAGAAATAGGCAATTTATTTGGAGGAACAGCTCTTCATCACCCTAGATTACTGTACTAATATGCAAATATAGAAATTGAGCAATCAAATAAAATAACAAATTGAGCTTTACACAAGGAATCTCTAATGCAATTCACTTATGTTAACCCTACAGTTATCCACTTCGGACAAGGCCAAATCAACGCTATCAGCCAAGCGGTTGATACTTCGAAGAAAGTACTAGTCATCTACGGTGGCGGTTCAATCAAAAGCAATGGTGTTTACGACCAAGTTGTCGCTTCTCTAAAGGATCACGCTTGGATTGAGTTCGCTGGTGTTGAAGCTAACCCAACGAAAGAGACGCTAGATAAAGCCGTCGCTCTTGTTAAAGAAGAAAACGTAGAATTCATTATCGCTGTTGGCGGTGGTTCGGTAATCGATGGTTCGAAATACGTTGCAGCAGCGGCTAAATACGACGGCGACGGTTGGGATATCCTAGCGGGTAAACACCAAGTAACAGAAGCGACACCTATTGGTGCGGTACTGACACTTCCTGCGACAGGTTCTGAATCTAACATGGGTGCGGTAATCACTCGTAAAGAGACTCAAGAGAAGCTGGCGTTCATGAATCCTGCGGTACAACCTAAGTTCGCGGTTATGGATCCAGACGTAATGAAGTCTCTGCCTGAGCGCCAACTGATCAACGGTCTAGTTGATGCGTGGGTTCACGTGTGTGAGCAATACATCACAATGCCAACCAATGCGATGGTTCAAGATGGTTACGCTGAAACACTGCTTAAGAACCTACTTGTACTGGGTAAACAATACGACGAGCGTGACAACGACGCATGGCGTGCAAACCTAATGTGGACTGCAAACCAAGCGCTTAACGGCCTGATTGGTACTGGCGTTCCTCAAGATTGGGCAACACATATGATTGGCCACGAATTCACAGCACTATGGCACGTAGACCACGCACGTTCTCTTGCGATTGTTCAACCTTCACTACTTCGTAATCAAATCGAAGCGAAGCGTGGCAAGCTAGAGCAAATGGGTCGTAACGTATTTGGCCTGGAAGCGGGTGCCGATTTAGCAGAGCGCACTATTGCTGCAATTGAAGCGTTCTACCACAGCCTAGACGTTCCAACGATGTTCGACGGTTACGAAACAAACAAAGCAACTGCGATTGATAGTGTTGTAGCGCAACTTGAATCACACGGTTACCTAGAGCTTGGCGAGAACAAAGCAATCACGCCTCAGAAAACACGCGAGATTCTAGAGTCTGCAATTCAATAGCGGTCAAAATTAGAGCAAGGAAAACAAGGTTCTAAAGAAAATCACCATAATCTAAAAATTTATTCCGTGAAACTGAACCAAATTCTTTGCCTTTGCGTATATCCTCAAGCAGCGTCCAAATCAGGCGCTGCTTTTTAATTTGCCCTACAAGATGCTATTAAATTCTCATAAGTCCTTAATTTAATGTGCAATCATATTTCTATATTGTTAAGGTAAACCTGTCTCTTTACTAGGTATGTACAACGATTTGAACAATCTCAAGGAAATGGTTAAGTTTAAGTCACTTAACAAGTGGTATGCTGATTTTCATGCCCTAAAGGATATCGATTTAAATATTGAACAAGGAGAGATAGTGGTGATTTGCGGGCCATCAGGTTCGGGGAAATCAACCTTGATCCGTTGTATCAATCAGCTAGAACCCTTCGAAAGCGGTGAACTTTCCGTTCTCGAACAATCGCTCCCATGCAAGTTCAACACACCTGGCCAAGTCGGGATGGTGTTTCAGCATTTTCATTTATTCCCCCATCTTACCGTGCTTGAAAACCTAACTCTGTCGCCGATTCGTACGCTTAAAAAAAGCAAACAAGAAGCCGAGAAGATTGCAATGCACTATCTCGCGCGCGTACACATTGCAGAACAAGCCAACAAATACCCAGTGCAACTTTCTGGCGGTCAGCAACAACGTGTGGCTATCGCCCGTTCACTGTGCATGAAGCCTGAATTACTGCTTTTTGATGAACCAACTTCAGCGCTTGATCCGGAGATGATCAACGAAGTGCTCGATGTGATGGTTGAACTGGCGAGCGAAGGTATCACCATGGTGTGTGTGACCCACGAAATGAGCTTTGCGAAACAAGTGGCCGACCGCGTTATCTTCATGGATGAAGGACAAATTGTGGAATCGAATACGCCACAAGCGCTCTTTGAAAACCCGCAACATGAACGTACTCAAGCGTTCCTAAATCAGATCCTGACTTATTGATGTTGATACGAATTATTAAACCCGCCCTATCCGCTTTGGTACAAATTGTTGTACTCGTGGCTGCGGTTGTCTTGATCCTCGATTCTGGCGCACAAACTATGGGATACAGCTGGCAATGGGAACGCGTACCTGACTACATCGCTTTCTATGAAGATGGTGAATGGTGGCCAGCAGAGCTGGTTGAAGGGCTACTGGTTACCATCAATATCTCTTTGATTTCTTTGGTTGCTACGCTGATCATTGGTTTAACGACGGCGCTATTGAGAAACTCAAACTCTGTGGTTGGACGCACCTTAGCCACAAGCTATGTTGAGTTGATTCGTAACACGCCGTTATTAGTACAAATTTATTTGCTCTATTTTGTATTTGGCCCCGTATTAGGGCTGGATCGTTTTAGCACTGCTGTTTTGGCCTTAGCGCTATTTCAAGGCGCTTACACTGCCGAGATATTTCGTGCCGGTTTAAATGGTATTGCAAAGGGACAATTTGAAGCAGCTCAATCTTTGGGCTTATCAAAGACCTATACTTACTGGGATGTGATTCTTCCTCAGGTGGTGCAACGCACCTTGCCACCTTTGACCAATGAAGTGATCTCTCTTATTAAAAACTCTTCAATTGTGAGTGTCATGGCTATTTTTGACCTGACGACTGAAGCCAGAAACATCGTTTCTGAAACCGCGATGCCATTCGAGATTTGGTTCTCTGTGGCGATCATTTATCTTGCTCTTACACTTTCACTTTCTGCCGTTGCTGCTTGGCTTGAGCATAAGCTCGGAGCTAACTGGCGAACACAATAAGGATTTATCAGCATGAAGCTATTTAAAACCGCGATTACAGCCCTACTTGCGCTTGCCGTAAGTTTGCCTGCACTTGCTTCTGAAACGCCTAACCTCGATAAAATCAACGAACGTGGCTCACTGCGCGTTGGTATGTCGACATTTGTTCCTTGGGCGATGCGTAACAAACAAGGTGATCTTGTTGGTTTTGAAATCGACGTAGCAAAACGCCTTGCCGAAGATTCGGGCTGGAAAGTCGAATTTGTACCGACAGCATGGGACGGTATTATCCCTTCTCTATTATCGAAGAAATTTGATGTGATCATCGGCGGTATGTCTATCACTGAAGCGCGTGCAAAAAGCGTATTGTTCACTGAACCTTACTCGCACTCTGGTGTTCAACTGGCAGCTAACAAAGATCTAGCGGAAGGTTTTACTCAAATCTCTGATTTTGATTCTCGCCGCGTGAAAATTGCTGCTCGTCGTGGTGCGTTCACAGTCCAAGTGGCTCGTGAAACCTTTCCTAAAGCGAAAGTTCTACAGTTCGATGACGATGCTCAAGCATTCCAAGAAGTGTTGAACGGCAACGCACACGCGGTTATTGCGTCTAGCCCGAAACCAGAACACGAAACGATCAAAAACGCAGACACGCTATTTATTCCATTTGAAGAGCGTCTATCAAAAGGTAACGAAGCGTTTGCAGTTCGCCTAGGTGAAACTGACAAGGCAGAGTTCTTCAACGAATGGATCAAAGCACGTACAGAAGACGGTTGGTTGAAAGAGCGTTACGAGTACTGGTTCTCTACTCTAGATTGGCAAGACCAGATTGCTCAAGGTCAGTAATCTGAACTTTTGCTAGTGAATCCAGGCAGTGCGTTGTCTGCACTGCCTTCTCATCGGCAACTTGATTAGCTTTATTTGATTCGTTTTAGATCCAAACAACAAACCATTAATAATTATTGTTTAAACAGGAATGACGTGAGTAGTACTAGCGCATTGACAACACCTAAGCCCAACGTTCATATGAAGCCTTGGTATCAACGCCTTAACCTTTTGGATGGTGTGTTACTCGCCGTTATTTGTGTGTTTGCAGGCTGGCTTTATTATCGTTCTGCTGTTGGTATTAACTACCAGTGGCGTTGGGAAGATGCGTTTACCTTAATTTTCATTCCACCTTCTCAAGGCAGTATTCCCTACTTTTTCCAAGGCTTGATCGCTACACTGCGCTTAAGTTTATGGAGTATGGTGTTAGCACTCTCTTTTGGCACACTGTTAGGTGTGGCAAGACACTCAAAGATCGCTTTTTTCAAAACACCGGCACTGATTTTCATTCAGTTGGTTCGTAATATTCCGCCGTTGGTGTTTGTATTCATCTTTTACTTCTTTGTTTCTAACCAACTGATCCCATTACTTGGCTTAGAAAGTATCTTGCGTGAACACAGTGGCGAGATTAACGCTGTTCAAGATTTCCTGTTCGGCCCAGCTAACCTTTGGGAAAACTTAGCGTCTGGTGTTATTTGTATTGGTTTGCTCTCTTCGGCTTATATTGCGGAAGTGATTCGAGCGGGTTTAGAAGGTATTCCTAAAGGCCAATGGGAAGCGGCCGATTCGCTTGGCTTGTCTGCATTGTCTAAGTATCGATTTGTGGTTGGTCCACAAGTATTAACTGCCATCACCCCACCATTGGCTGGCCAAGCAATCTCCTTGGTTAAAGACACGTCGATTGTGTCACTGATTTCTATTCAAGAGATGACGTTTGTTGGTACTGAGATGGCAAACTCTTCAGGTTTGATCTTCGAGATCTGGCTGATTGTAGGCTTCGTATATTTTGCTTTATGCTTTGCGCTTTCGCGTCTGTTCAAAGTGATTGAGCAACGTTCGAGCGTCTACCTTAACCACCAGTAACGCCGATAGTCAAAAGTCAAAAGTATCGAATACGGCGGTGCGTTGTCTCTGCCAATCTAATAGACATTTTTTAAATCACACTAAACCATTTGAATATCGCTAGCTACTGGCTTCCATTAAACCACTTAAATCGAGTAAAACTGGTTAGAGCAAAAAATGGTTTAAAGCGAAAAAACTAAAGCGCCTCTCGATTCTTTGATCAAGAAACGCTTTAACTGAACCTAAGAGATAGAACCTTCTCTAGAACTGATACGCCGCTGAAAGTTTGTAGTTACGACCTGGTTCATAGTCATCCAAGGTAAAGCCTCTTGCCGTGCCTGAACGAGAAGCGTGTGAGGTGTATTGCTCATCAAACACGTTATCGATACCAAAGGTGACAGACAATCCATCGACGTTTGATGGCATCCACTGCGCGTACAGGTTATGAACATCGTAGCCCTCTTTGATCGGCTGACCATCGAATACGTTGTCTTCGTCTTTCACGAACATCGAGTTCCAACCGAAGATAGTCTCAAGCGCTTCAGACTGATAATCCAGCGTGAGCGTAATGCTGTCGCCCATATCAATACTTCGACTATTACCACCTTTGACTGGGCCACCTGTATCTTTATTTTTAGTCTCAGAAAGCGCATAAGACAGCTTACTGTTAAACATCTCGTAACCATAAGATAGGCTTGCCTCAACACCCTTTATCTCCACGTCACCTAAGTTATAAATCAAATAACTCTTACTCGCACGTTGGTACTTTTCGGCAATGTAGTCATCAATATTAGTTTGGAACACTGTCAGGTTGGCACCCACAAAATGGTTCTCAAAGCGTTTGTCGAAACGAACACCACCTTGCGTGTTCTGACCTGTCTCAGCCTTGAGATCGTTAGCCAAATAAGCAACATCTTGGTAAGCAATAAAGCTCTCCATCAACTCAGGACCTTTGAACAACGAACGTGTACTCGCGAACAGCGTCCAATCTTGAGTAACATCCCATTGAGTGGCCAACGACCAAGTTACATCGTCAAAATCTTCGCTACCGACTTCTGCTTTACGTTGGTAATCATCAAAACGAAGCCCTGCCGTAACCGAGAATGCTTGAGTAAAGTAGAACTGATCTTCAACAAAAAGGGCTGTAGAAATTGCTGACTCGTCCATAAACTTGCTGCTGCCGTAATAGCTGCTCGATGACTTGTCCATGTAGTCAAAGCCATAAGTCGCGATGTTATCAAACGACATCAGGCGATAATCGGATTGGAACTTTGCGTTGAGACCAACGTTTTGGTTTTTAGCCGTGTTTTTGGATAAGCGATTAGAAGGCCAACGTGGTGCCATAACACTTTCATCTCGCTGAATTTCTGTTTCCGTATGGTACAAAGTCACCTTACCTTGATGACTCTCACCACGCAGTTCATAGCTAGCCGTTATGGTGTCACGGTCGTAATCGGTAGGAATGAGGATGTTTTTAGATAAACCCACGTTGGTACCGCCCGACATGTCAGGACGTGGGCTGTAATCACCGCTATCACGATATAAATCATAAGAGAGTTCAAAACGGTGTAAGTCACTTGGCTCAAAACCAATCTTACCTAGAATATTGTATACATCCCCTTCTGAGCCAAAGGTTTCAGTACCATCACCATCTTCAAAGTTGTCACGGCTCATGTAATGGCTGTAAAGCATGGCATCGACGTTATCTGACAACAAACCATACACAGTAAGTGAACCTTGCTGGCTTGCATTCGTGGCATACCCGCCATAAACGCGAGCGCCAAAAGTCTCGTCGTAGCGAAGTAGATCTTTGGCATCTTTGGTTTCAAACAGCACTGAACCGCCTAACCCATTTTGCGTCACCGAGTTGTTACCTACTTGGATATCAGCTGATTTCAATATATCAGGGTTAAGAGTCAAATTACCAATATGATGGAACATGTTGGCGTGCTGAGAAGCGCCATCTAATCGAATGTCTAAGTCAGTTTCGCTTAGGCCGCGAATCGTAATTCGCTGGTTGATCGAGTGCGTTCCCCCAACATCAACACCGGGGATTTCGCGCAGCAAATCTGACATATGGTCAGCTTGCTTCAATGACATGTCATCTGCAATGATCGATTCAGTGTTGCTTGAGACTTTCGTTCCCCAAACCACAACTTCATCGAAGTGCGATGTATTTTCTTCGGCAATAACAGAACTACTAAACGCGCTGACAATTGCCATATAGAGGGCTGAAAGCTTAATTGTTGATCTGACTGGGCTTTCCATAGATTCAATCCTAGATGTAAATGATAATAATTATCAATTATGATAGAGTTGTAACCTATACATGCACAGATGATTTTCTTATGCAAAAACGCACAGATATTATGAGGAACAGTCAAATGAGTGAAGTAACGTCTAAACGCGCTAAAATTGGCAAAGTCACTCTGACTAAAAAGTTGGAGCAAACAGAAAAGCAGATTATTGTCACACAAGGTCAAACTACACAGACATCACTGGCTGAGGGGAAATTTCTTTCTTATCAATATAATGAACTAATATTTATCCACGGTGGCCGCTGTATTGAGCTCGTCGATACTAAGATAATCTCTACCGCTCACGCTTCAGTTCTGATCACCATTCTTTTGGAAGGTAAGCTGTCATTTGGTTACGATGATCTCGAATTTGATCTCGATGCCACTCATCAACCTCAAGGTGTGGTGGTCAACCTCACTAAACCCGCCAATTTCCGTCGAGTGATGACAGCAAGCAATAAACTCAATAAGATTAACATCTTAGTTAAACCAAAATGGTTCGAATCTCGAGTAACCGAAGAGTGTAAATGCCGAAACTTCATCAATACACATAATGCCAACTTCCAATTGGAAGTGACGGAAGAAATCTGGAAGCTTACACAAGAATTGACGACTTGCTCTTCACCCAATAACTTCCATCAGAAGTTGCATATAGAATCCTTAACTCAACAGATCCTTGAGAATTCGATGCATCAACTACCACAAACTTGCTGTCTGGGTTACCAAACTAAACCAAAAATAATAAAACCAGCGACACTTGCAACTAACATTGAACATCAAAGTTATGACGAACGAATTGAGGCTGTAATCTGCTTTATTGAAATTCATCTCGACCAAGAGCTGAGCCTAAAAATGCTTGCTGAGCATTTTTCGATGAGTGTATCTAATATTCAAAGGCGTTTTAAGCAGTCATACAACATGACAATCAACGGTTACATCCGTTTGAGACGATTAGAGATCGCACGCCAGCATTTAGAACGAGGGTTGGTTTCAATCACCGAGGCCGCCTATGAAGCGGGTTATCAGCACCCTTCTAATTTCACCAATGCTTTTAAGAAAACCTTCGGTGTGCCGCCACAAGATATAGCGATTAAGACTTAGTTACATTGATATAAAACTATCCGTTCTATAACTTTAAAAGGCTAGATTTAACATCCGCTATGTTGGCCAGGTGATCGCCACATATAAACAAACTGGTCATTCTGCGAAGTAATTTCAAATCCAAACCTCAGATACAAATCTCCAACTCGATTGCCTTGTAAATAGCATAGTTCGACAGGCTTATTGAGGCTATCAGCCTTGGTTAAGCAATCAGCTTTAGTTAAGAAATCTTTCAGTACTTGGCTACCAATGCCCTTTCCATGATACTCAGGCAGCAAGAAGAATCGGCAGAAATAGAAGTGGTCGCCTTTATCTTGCAGCAAAACACTACCAATCGCTTTGCCGTGATATTCAATGATCTCGGGCCGTTCTTCAGCCCACTCTTCGGCATGTATATCTCGTTGAACTTGCTCATCCCAACCAAATACAGCTTTGATGGGCTCAAATTCAGCGGCCTTCTTAAGCTCGAACAGAAATTCATAATCTGATGACTGAGCGGGCCTTGTCGAATACTTCAAAATACCTCCAACAATAATCGATGAACAGCGCCATGCCTTAGTGTTCATTTGGGGCCTAGCTGATAACGTAAGACTTCGTGTTTATCTTGCTCTGAGTAAAAGGTATTTAAGAACTGCCCACCACACTTCTTAATCACCTTTTGCGACGCAACATTGCCATACTCACAGGTAATAATAGCGCTTTCTGTCATTACATGACGCTGAATCCAAGACAACATATGACTAGCGATTCCACGCCCTCTTGCTTGCGGCAAGGTTTCATAGCCGATATGTCCTATGACATCGTGAATGTACGGACTGGTCCCATGACGAACTCGAATAACGCCAAGGATGTGACCTGAATCGATACAAAAATACGTAGAAGCCGGCGTCCACCCTTCTGGTAGGTCATTCCCTTTTGAATAAGCAATTCGCCTTTTCAAATACGCATCACTGCCA